>JBAWVV010000186.1:0-8143 GCA_037147115.1 Planctomycetia bacterium
GTATTCCCCCTCGGCCCCGGCGACCAATTCGTCTGCCAGTGCCCAGGCAACCCCTTCATCGTCGCTCCCCGTGGCGGTCAGCGCGGCGATCCGGTCGTTGAACCGGCCACTCTTCACGAGGTCGGCGATGATCGCCGGATTGCTCGTGGCTCCGGTCGCGCCGGCGGCCCGCGCCTGTCGGACGAGGTCAGGGTCAACCGAATCGAGCCACAAGCGCGTGCCCGTGGCGACAAGCGAGGCGAGTCCGGTAGCCATACGAACACTCCTTGGGAAGGATGAGACTTGGATGAAACGGGGGGACTGGGAAGAGGGGGCGGATCGTAGCAGTTCCGGGGCATTTTAGTGTGGAGCGGAGTCTTCCCGTGACGATCAATGATTCCGATAGGGACGACTGTTCGGCCCGTCACCCTCGGTCAAGGGGTCAGTGGTGATCAACTTTCTGCCTCGTTTCGTCCCCCGCTTCCTCGGCATCGCTCTCGTGGCGGTTTCGAGTCTGGTTGTCGGCCGTGTGGTGGCCGCGCCTCCTTCTGGGGCCGCGATCGCTCCGGCGGACGAAGGGGGTCTGCTGCTCGGGACCGAGCCGCTCCGCGCTCCGGAGCCCGACGCGGCGATCGACCTGTTCGATGCCGCTGCCGAGGGCACCCCCGGCCGCGACCCGCTCGACGGGGCGCTGCGGAGCGTGGTCGGCGAGCCGCTCCCGGAGGGATTTCCAGAGGCGATCGACAACCCTGAGCCATCGCTGATGGACGGGCTCCTCGTCGACGAGATGCCGGAGGAGGTCAGCTCGGGGGGCTGGTTCGGCACCGGGCAGTATTACGGCTCCGCCGAACTCGTGTTCCTCAATCGTGGCCGCAACTACCGCAAAGTCATCGGCTACGATTCCGAACTGCTCACCCTCAACGCGATCGATCGATATCTGATCCTCCGGTCGAAGCAGGGAACCTTCACGACCGACTCGCTCCCCTACAACGTCTCCCCCGGAGCGCGGATCACCGTCGGCGAATTCCTCGGCCGCGACTACCTCGATCGCGACCGGTCGGTGGAGGTCACGTACTATGGCGGCTTTTCCTTCTATCAGAACGATGGCTGGAATGCCGTCATCTCCCCGCAGTCGCAAACCTACCTCGTCACCCCCCTCTCCGACGCGACGCCTGGCTTCACCGGAGCCCAGCAATACCTGTCGACGAGCTCCTCGAACTTCAACAGCATCGAGGCCAACTTCAAGCTCCTCCGTCGCTTGGGGCGCGACAAGATGACGATGGTCCCCAACGGCGAGTGGGCGCGGCATGCCGAACGCGGCTGGCTGCCGGCGATCCTCGTCGGCGCGCGGCTGGCGAATTACAACGAGACCTTCTCCTTCAGCAGTCGCGCCTACTCAACGCCCCTCGACAAGTTCAGCGGCGACTATCTGATCCAGACGCAAAACTGGCTGTTGGGGCTGAATCTCGGTGGCGAGCTGATCAGCCGGAATGAGTTCTTCTATTGGGGGCTGCGCGGCCGCGCTGCGCCGGCGATCGCCTTCGACGGCACCCAGCAGCAGATGAACGCCCGCAACAATGGCTACCAGCAGCCCAATGCGGTGCCGAAGCAGGGAACGCCCATTCCCCCTCTGCCCGCACTCTATCCCACGGTGCCTGCCAACACCCGTCAGCCCTTTCCAGAGGGGACCGAGGTGTGGAAGATGGCCGCGCAGCAGGTTGGCCCGGGCTTCCTCGGCGACCTTACCTGCCTGGCGGGCTGGAACATGACCCCCAACTCGTCGATCCAGGTCGGCTACGACATCCTCTGGGTGGCAGGGGTGGCTACGGCGACGCGGCAATTCAGCGTCAACAAGACGCGCTACAACCAGATCGATCCGGGCGGGCAGTCGTTCATGATGGGCTTTTCGTTCGGCTACAACCAGACCTGGTGAGCCGGGAGTCCGCCGTGGCTCACTCGGCGGCGACCACCGCCGCCGCCGCCTGCCCGGTCGAGCAGAGGTTGACGGCGACCACCGTGCCGGGGCGATCGGCGAGCGGCTCGCCATGGACGACGGCGACGGGGCAGTCGGGGTCGGGCGACTCGTAGTTGAGCGTCGCCGGGACAAGCCCCGCTTCCAAGCCGAGGATGCTCGCGGCCAATTCCACGGCGCCGCCGCCGGCCCCGAGATGGCCAAACACGCTCTTCGGGGCGGTCACGGGGATCGGCCCGAGCTCGGCAGTGATGGCGGTTGCCTCGACCCGGTCCATGTCCCTCGTCGAGGCGCCGTGGGCGTTGACGTGGCCGATGTCGCCGGGCCCGATGCCGGCCCGATCGATCGCCGTCCGGATGGCCAGGCGCAGCGCCGATCCGGTCAGCGCCCTGCCCCTCGCTGCCGACTCGCAGCGTGATGCGACCGAGAGGAGACGGCCGCGGATCCTCGCCCCGCGACGGTGGGCGTGGTCGCGCGACTCCAGGACGAACATCGCCGCCCCCTCGCCGTTGACGAGCCCGTCGCGCTCGAGGTCGAAGGGACGGCTGGCCCGGGTGCAGTCGTCGCGGCGCCGGGAGAGGAGGGCGTCGCCACGGGCCACCAGCGCCATCGGATGGAGCCGACAACCCGTCCCCCCGGCGAGCATCACGTCGGCCCAGCCGCGGCGGATGACACTTGCCGCCTCGCCGATCGCGAGCAACCCGGAGACGTCGCCGAGAACGATCGTGTTGTTCGGGCCACGGGCATCGTGGGCGATGGCGATGTGCGAGGCGGTCATGTTGGGGAGATGCTTGAGGAGCCAGAGCGGATGGAGATCGTCGTGGATCGCCTCCGACCAGACGGAGAAATCGAACGCTCCCCCCGCTAGCGCCCGTCGGTAGGTCCGCTCCAGATCCTCCAGATCGGCGTAGATCATGTCGCCCCCGACGACGACGCCGAACCGTTCCGGGGCGAGTGCTCCGGCCGTGATCCCGGCGTCGCCCAACGCCAGATCGGCGGCGGCAAACCCGAACTGGATCTCGCGGCTCATCACCTTGAGGCTCTTCCTCGGCCTTACCCACAGCTTCGGGTCGAAGTCGGCGATCTCGCCGCCGAACGCGACCGGGAGGCTGCTGGAATCGAAGCGCGTGATCGGCCGGATTCCCGACCGGCCGGCGAGGAGCGATGTCCAGAAGTCGTCACCGCCGATCCCGATCGGACTGACCACACCCACCCCGGTGACAACGACCTCGCAACGGCTGCTCATGCTCGAAACCTAAACCAATCGAGCGTGGCGCGGAAGTGGGGCGGCATCGCCCCTGCCTTCCGGGATGGTCGCGGAACACCAGATCGGGCGGCAGCCGGCGCGATCATGGCTGCCGCGGGTGGGCCGCCCGCCAATGGGAGGGCTCGTCGGGATGGCCTTCGGCCCACAGGCCACGCCGCCCCCGCCGGGCGGCCGACTCGGCCTCGACAAGGTCAGGATCGGGGGCGATCCGTCCAAACACCCAGGCATGTCCTTCGGCCACCATCTCGCGGTTGATGTCGCGATCGTCGATCCACAGCGTGCCGAGGAGGCGGCCGTAATGGTCGTAGCCGCGCGAAACGACGGCGACCCGGCTTCTGGCCACCTTCCGCGACAGCGCCTCGGATGATTCCCTGCCCCATGCCTGGGCCGCCTCCGGGGCGTCGATGCCGAGGAGACGGATCTTGTGCATTCCGCCCTGAGGATCGACGCAGGTGACTGTGTCGCCATCGTGGACGGTGCGCACCGTCCAGGTGGGGCGCTCCGTCCATGTGGGGCGCGCGAGGGCGTCGGGGATCCGGCAGCGCTCCACCGCCGCCGTGCCGATGGCGGCCACCGCCATGGCAGCGAACCACCACGGCCGCCACCGCGACGGCAGACCATGCGGCGGGTTCGGGGGCCGCCTTGGTCTCACGCCAGCCAGTCCTCGATGACCCGGCCATGGATATCGGTGAGGCGGAAGTCGCGGCCGCTGTGGCGGAACGTCAACCGGGTGTGATCGAGGCCGAGGCAATGGAGGAGCGTGGCCTGGAGATCATGGACATGAACCGGCTTGTCGACCGCCTTGAAGCCGAGCTCGTCGGTGGCGCCGTAGGCCGTTCCCCCCTTCACGCCACCGCCGGCCATCCACACCGAGAAACCATGATGGTTGTGATCGCGCCCCGAGATCTCCTTGATGTCGGTGCCCGGCTGGGGCAGCTCCACGGTCGGGGTTCG
Organism: Planctomycetia bacterium; assembly: GCA_037147115.1. GTDB lineage: Bacteria > Planctomycetota > Planctomycetia > Pirellulales > UBA1268 > QWOP01. Next base: position 4,173 of record JBAWVV010000186.1, read on the forward strand.
CCCGAACTCACCCCCCCAGAGCACGAGCGTGCTCTCGAGGAGCCCCAAGGCGACGAGGTCGTCGAGGAGCGCGCCGATCGCCTGATCGCACTCCTTTGCCAACCGGGCGTGATTTTTGCCGATCGCGTCGTGGCTGTCCCACGGTTGCCCCTCGCCGTGCCACACCTGGACGTAGCGCACGCCGCGCTCGACCAGCCTCCGGGCGATGAGCATCTGCCGCCCCTGGGTGTCGTCGCCGTAGCGGTCGCGGACATGCTGTGGCTCGCGGGTGACGTCGAAGGCCTCCCCTGCCTCTGCCTGCATCCGCCAGGCCAGCTCCATCGAGGCCAGCCTGGCCTCGAGTTGCGGGTCGTGGTCGCGGGCGGCCAGGTGCTTGCGGTCGAGCGCTGTCGTCAGATCGAACTGACGGCGCTGGGCGTCGCGGTCGAGGAACGGGTGGCGGACATTCTCGACGAGGTCCTCCACCTTCCGTTTGGCGGTGTCGACATAAGTTCCCTGATAGGCGCCGGGGAGAAAGGCGTTGCGCCAGTTCTCCGTGCTCTTGATCGGATACCCACCCGGGCACATCGCCACGAAGCCGGGGAGATTCTGGTTTTCCGTCCCCAGGCCGTAAGTCACCCACGCCCCGACGGCGGGGCGGACGAGCCGGCTATCTCCGCAATTCATGAGCATCAGCGACGGCTCGTGATTGGGGACATCGGCGTGCATCGAGCGGACGACGAGGAGCCGGTCGGCATGACGGGCCACCGATGGAAAGAGATCGCTGATCTCCAGCCCGCTCTCACCGTAGCGACGGAAAGCGAACGGCGAGGGGAGCGCGGCACCGGTGCGACGTTCGGTGGGAAGGGTGCCCGGGACCTCCTGACCGGCATACTTCTCCAGCGCCACCTTGCGATCGAAGGTGTCGAGATGGCTCGGCCCTCCGTTGGCGAAGAGATGGATGACAGCCTTGGCCCGCGCGGGGAAGTGCGGCGGCCGCGGCGCGAGCGAGCGGTGGATCCGCTCCGGTGCCGGGGCGACGGCGGCGTTGGCGGCGGCGGCCTCCGTCTCCAGGAGACTCGCAGCCCCGAGCCAGCCGAGCCCCAGCCCGGTGCGGAGGAGGGCGTCCCGACGGGTGACCGGGGCAAAGTGGCAGGGGCGCGGGGGATTCATGGTGGCGCAGCCGAGGAGCGTGGGGCCCGATGAGGGGCCATCAGTCAGTGAATTGAAATTCGGCCGAGGCGAGGAGCGCCTGGGCAAGTTGCTCCCAAGGACCGAAATCGGGAGTGGTGGTTCCGGCGATGGCAAGGAATCCCTTCGCGGCCGCGAGCTCGTCGGCGTCGGGCGAGCGTGACAGACAGGCCCGCCACAGCCGCTCGATCCGGGCGTCTTCCATCGCTCCCCCCTCCCGCAGCGACCGCGCGGCGACCTGCCGGGCGGCGTCAATCACCAGCGGCGCGTTGAGGGCAGCGAGCGACTGCTGGGGAACGCTCGTCCGGCTCCGTTCGTGCGTTGCGGCATCGGGGTTAGCAACGTCGAAAATCCGCAGGATGCCCGGCACGTCCTGGCGGTCGAGCCGCGTGTAGAGGGTGCGGCGGTGCATGGCATCCTGGGCGAGCGGGTTGACCCCACGGCCGCCACGGCTGTGCGTGTCGAGGACCCCTGCCGCCGACATCAGGCCATCCCGCCACGCTTCCCAGTCGAGCCGGCGCCGGTTGGCACGGGCGAGGAGCCGGTTGTCGGAATCGGCGGCCAGCTGATCGGCGGTGGCGACCGCCGACCGCCGCCACGTGCGGCTGGTGACGATCTCGCGGTGGAGCCAGCGGAGGCTCCACTTTCCTTCCTCGACGAAGCGCCGGGCCAGATCGTCGAGGAGCTCCGGATGGCTCGGCTGCTCGCCGCGCAGACCCAGGTCACCGACCGGATCGACGATCCCCCGGCCGAAGTGGTGCGCCCAGACCCAGTTGACGATCATCCGGGCGGTGAGCGGATTGGTCGGATCGACGATCCCACGGGCGAGGTCGAGGCGGCCGCTGGTCGTCCGCGATGCGGGGGTGCCACCGATGAGCTTAGGGAGCCGTCTTTCGACGAGCTCACCGGGGCGGCCGGGATTGCCGCGAACGAGGACATGGCTGTCGGAGAGTTGGTCCCGGTCGATCATCACCATCGCCTGCGGCGGCCCACCGGGGGATTCCGCCTCGTGCCTGGTGATCTCCATCTTCCGGCGCCGGTGTTCGTTTCCCTCCTCGATCGAGGCCAGTTGCATCGCCTCGCCGGGCTGGACGACCAGCGCCGTCCCTTCGGCGCCGAGCCTGGCGCGGAGCGCGACGAGCTCGGGCGGATCATCGGGCTGGGCCGCTGGGCCGCCGGCCCAATCGGGGGCCACCCGGGCGAAGAGTCGTGCGTAGGCTTCGGCCACGGCGCGGAGCGTCGGCGGCGCCGGCAAACGCAGCTCGGCAACGACCAACGGATTGACGATCGCCGCATCGGGGCGATCCCCCCAGCTCGCCAAGATCGCTGCGACGGCGGCGACGATCTCCTCATCGCTCTTCCCCTTCAGTTGCACCCAGGGCCCGAAGACCGGGTCGGTCGGCGCGGCGCTGTCGATGCCGCGCGAGAGGCGATCGAGGAGCCCCTGGAGGAGGTCGTATGCGTCGGCGAGGCGCGGGGGGCGGTTGTCGGCCTTGCGCGGCGTGGGGCGGGCGGTCTCGAGGAGGTAGTCGGCGGCGTGGGCGATGGCCGCAGTGGTTCCCCGACGGCGGACGGCGTCTTCATGGGCCGGTACGGCGGCCTTCAGCTCGGCGAGCTTGGCGTTGAAGGCATCGGCCTCCGGGCCCGGAGGGGCCGCCCCGATGATCGGCAGTTCGGCCGGAATCTGGCTCGAGGCGAAGATCCCGTAGAGGCCGTAATAGTCCGCCGTGCTGACCGGTTCGTATTTGTGATCGTGGCAGCGGCCACAGGCGACTGTCAGCCCCAGCAGTCCGCGGGTGACCAGGTCGATGCGATCGTCGATGATGTCGTGGGAATTGCCGAGGAAGGTGCGGCCGACGGTGAGGAAACCGAGCGCGGCCAAGTCGGCCTTCGGGGCCGGGGGCTCGACCGAATCGGCCGCGAGTTGGAGCGTCACGAACCGGTCGTAGGGCATGTCGGAGGCGAGTGCCCCCACGACCCAGTCGCGGTAGGTCCAGGCGAAGGGATAGCGGGGATCCTGGTTGCCAAAGGCATAGCCCATCGTGTCGGCGTAGCGGGCCAGATCGAGCCAGTGGCGCGTCCAGTGTTCGGCGTGCTCCGGCGCCGCCAGGAGTTCTGCGACAAGCGCTCCCCAAGCCTCCTCCGAGGGATTCGCGGCGAAGGCATCGACACGGTCGGCCGGCGGGGGAAGGCCGGTGAGGTCGAACCACAGCCGGCGGACGAGGGCCCGCGGATCGGCCTGCGGCGACGGCTCGAGGCCCGCGGCGACGATCTTCGCGGTCACGAAGCGGTCGAGCAGGCTGCCCCACTCGCGGCTCCCGGCGGGATCGAGACCGGCGGGAGCCGCGGGGGGGGAGTGACGGGTGAACGGCTGGTAGGCCCAGTGACGCTGCCGCGCCCAAACGAGCCGGGCCTCCATGTCGGCCGGGATCGCTGCTTGACCAGCGGCAGGGCCTTCGGTCCCAGGCCCGCTCCAGGGAACGCCGGCCGCGATCCAGGCTTCGAGAATCGCCACCTCCTCGGCCGGGAGCGGTTCGTCGGGCGGCATCGCCGGCTCGAGCTCACGGCGGATCACCTTCAAGACCTTGCTCGCGGTCGGGTCGCCGGGGGTGAGAATCGTTCCCGAGTCGCCCCCCTTGAGCACCGCCGGGAGGTTGTCGAGCCGCAGCCCCCCCTCCGCCACCCGGTCGCCGTGACAGCCCTGACAACGGGCAACCAGCAGCGGCCGAACCTTCTCCTCGAACAGCTTTTCCTGCTCCGGCGAGATGGCGGCGGCAGGGCACGGCCTGGCCAGAGCAGCC
>JBAWVV010000187.1:0-8093 GCA_037147115.1 Planctomycetia bacterium
GGGGACTCACCTTCTCAGGTGTGGGAGGCGTGTGGACGGCTCTGTTCGGGAGCCAGCAACTCACCTTCAGCGAGCTCACCGGTCAACTGCGGTTCACAACCAACAGTGCGGTGCCCGAGATCGATCCGGCCACTGGCGCAAGTGCTCTCTCGCTCATCGCCGGGGTGGTCGCGTTGATCGAGCAGCGGCGTCGGCGGGCCAAGGTCGTGGCTTGATCGAGTGGGCTTGTTGATCGCTGATTCACAACCGGGCCGGGCATCGCAAGGTGCTCAGGCCCGGTTTCTTTTTCCTCCCCCCTGCAAGCGGGTCGTTTGCTCGTGTGCGGCCGGCTGTGGGATCGGGGGGAGGAGCCATCTTTTTCATGCAGTCATCCATCAATTTCCCTGTTTGGACCCGTGAAAGTTGACAACCCGTTCAGCCACGTACCACACTCTCCGGGAGGGATTCGACCGGAGGGGGCTGGAGCCAGGCCAAGATGCCACTGCGGGATGACGTCGCGACCAGCCCTCGTAGCCTCACTGCAGCTGTCGCTCCAGCCGCCGCCATGGCTGGTGGCATGCCCTTCAAGGCGGCCCGGCGGTCTGCTCCCTCTCCGCGGATTACGGGCACCTCCGCCGCGGCGGCACAACTCGAGTTCGAGATCAGCCGAGCCGCCCAGTTTGACAGCTGCGTGCTGCTCACGGGCGAGACAGGCTCTGGCAAGGAAGCGGTCGCGCAGGCGATCCATGCCTCCGGCCCCCGCCGCGACAAGCCGTTTGTGGCGATCAACTGCGCGGCCCTGACGACGACGTTGGCGGAAAGCCAGTTGTTTGGCCACGTCAAGGGGGCGTTCACCGGTGCCGTTGGCACGGCTCTCGGCGTCTTCCGCGCTGGCGACGGAGGCGTCGTGTTCCTCGACGAGATCGGCGAACTACCCCTCGAGGTGCAGCCCAAGCTCCTGCGGGTGATCCAGCAGCGGGAAGTGACGCCAGTGGGTTCGACCGAGGCGTTTCCGTTTGAGGTCCAGATTCTCGCGGCAACGAATCGCGAGCTCACCCTGGAGGTCGATCGGGGTGCGTTTCGCCCCGACCTTTTCTTCCGGCTCAACACGATCGAGATCCATGTGCCCGCCCTCCGCGACAGGGCGCGTGATCTTCCCCTCTTGATCAGCCACTTCTCCGAGATGCTCGCGCCCCGGTTAGTAAGGGAGCCCTGGGTTCCCGACGCCCAAACGCTCGCCCGGATGCTCCGCTACCGCTGGCCGGGCAACATTCGTCAGTTGGCCCAGTTCGTTGAACGCGTCTACGTGTTCGGCACGGTGCCCGACATTCCCGCCGATCCGCCGCTCGTGATGCCTGCTGCCACCCTCCTGCCGCCAGCCGCCCTGAACCAACCAACCGCGCTCAACCTGCCAACCGGGAGCATACTCAACCGGTTATCAGAGGCGGAGCTTCCCGTGTTGAACCTCGTCGAACTGCGGCGGATCGCTGTCCGGCAGGCGCTTTCTGTCACTGGTGGCCACATGGGGCGGGCGGCAACCCTCCTCGGTGTTCACATCAACACGATGACGAAGTTCGCGATGGAGTCTGGCGACGGCATCGTTCCCAGGCAGCGCGCCGGCCGCCCCCGTCGGCCGCGGTGAGAGCCCGACTGACGTCCCAAGCAGAAAGGCATCACTTCCCGGCCGGCTCTTCGGCTTCATGGAGCCGCTGCATGAGCTTGTCGTGATCGACGTGGGCCGCACGGAGGGCATCGTTGACGCTCTGCGCGAGTGCCATCGCCGTCTTCGGCGCGATCTTGTCTTCGGCGTGATGCTCGTGGAGGTCGGCATGGCCGCGGCGGGCGACGCCGAGATTCTTCTCGATGGAATCGAGGATCGAAAGGGCTTCCTTATCGCCGAGCTCTTCGGCATGCGTCCGCATCCGCTTGACATGCTTCTGGATCCGCTCGATGTCGTCGCCGAGGGCATCGCTCGCGTCGCGCGCGACTTCAGCATCGACCGCGCCGTGGGCCGCGATCTCTGCCTCGTGATCAACGACCACGGGCTTCGATGCAGCCACCACCGGTGCCGGAGCGGCCGGACGAGCAACCGACACCGACGCGGCCGGCACCGCGGCGGTGGTTGTGGAATGGGCGGGCACGGCAACGCCATGCGTTTCATTGAGGTAGCCCTGGTAGCCCTCGACGTGGGAGCGAGCGCTCGAGAAGGAGTTGTGCGAGCTCTTCGAGTGAAAATTGTAGCTGCCGCGAGCCTTCGATCCGGCATCGGGGGCGGCGGAAACCAAGGCGGCGGGAAGGCAGAGGGCGATCACCAGCGCGATGCGAACAGACTGCATGGGGGCGGCTCCAGGGACAAAACGAGAGATCTTTCCGATTGTGGCGGCTTTCGATCATGGGGAGCAAGGCTCGCCGTCGCTTTGCGGAGAATTGCTTGGAGTGTGTGAGCCGCGATAGGCTCGTCGCATGGCCACCCCCGTCACCCTCGCCACACGCCCCCTTCTCCGGCTCGTCTTCTGCTGCGCGATCTACGTTGCCCAGGGGATCCCGTTCGGCTTCGTGACGGTGGCCCTGGCAGCGTGGCTGGCCAGTCACGGCGGCGGGGAGAACGCCGTCGGGAACGTGATCGCCATGGCCGTCCTCCCCTGGAGCTTCAAGTGGCTGTGGGGCCCGGTCGTCGACTCCGGGCTGTGCGGGGCGCTCGGTCGGCGGCGGCCGTGGCTGATCCTCGCGCAATCGATGATGATCGTGACGGCGCTGTTGCTGCTGCGGGCCGGCGGCGACATCGCGCTGCTCGGCTGGCTCGTCCTCCTCCACAACATCTTTGTCGCCCTTCAGGACGTGGCGATCGACGCCCTCGCTGTCGACATGCTCGAGGGAACCGAGCGCGAGCGGGCCAGCGGGATGATGTATGGCTCCTCGTATGTCGGCACGATGCTCGGCGGGGCGGGGCTCGGTCTCGTGATGGCGACCTATGGCCTTCCCACCGCCGTTCTTGCGCTCGCCGCGATCCAGGCCGTCACCCTCGTTGTCGTCCTGGCCGTCCGCGAGCGGCCAGGAGACCGGTTCTTCTTCGGGCCATCGACTAATCGGGACGCCTCCGCCTCGTCCGCCGCTGCCACCGGGCTTGGCCCAGTGGCTCTTCTTTCCCAGTTGGCGATCGCCATGGTGCGCCCCGCAGCGCTGCGGACGGGCGTCGGTGCGGTGCTCATGAAGATCCTCCCGGCGCTGCTCTACGTGACGATGACGGTGCAGATGTTCAAGCACCTCGGTTGGACGGAGGCGCGCTTCGCCGAGGTCAGCGGCGGCTTTGGAAATCTCCTCGGCCTGGCCGCCGCGGTCGCCGCCGGCTTCCTGGCTGCCTTCATCGGCCCCAAAACCACCGCCGTCGCCGCCAATTCGATTCTCGCCGCCGCCTGGATCATCCTCGCGGCCAAGCCTTCCCTCTGGGAGTACGAGATGACGATCTACGTGTGGTTTGGAATCCACGAAGCCTGCCTGGCGTTCATGTCGGTGTCACTCTTCGCCCTCTTCATGCGGGTCTCGACGCCGGCAGTCGCCGCCACGCAGTTCACCGCCTCAATGGCGCTGATGAACCTCGCCACAGTTTGGGGCTCCAAGTTGGCCGGGCCGGTGAGCGATTGGTTTGACGCCCCAACGACGTTCCTCGTTGCCGGGCTTCTCCAGCCGATCGGGGCCCTCCTCCTCCCCGACGTTCGTTCGAGTGGCCGTGGCCCGGCGCCGCTTGCCGACGACGATCACCTCCCCCCGCGCGGCACCGCTGCGGCGACAAGCGAAGCCGGCCCGCCGCCGGGGGCAGCCCTGGCGATCGGCCCGATCCCGGCATGGATCGGTGCGCTGGTGGTCATGATCACGGTCACGCTTCCTCTCCGGGCCCAGGCCGAGCCAACCAGCCAGTGGAGCGAGAAGGCCGAGCGATCTCAGGCGATGCTCATGGAGCGGGAGACCTTCTGGGACCGATGCGATCAGCCGTGGTATCTGGATAACGTTCCCCTCCTCGATTGCCCCGACGCCGACATCGAGACGACCTGGTGGTATCGCTTTGAGCTCCTCACCAAGCACCTCACCTACGGCTCGCCGAACAGCGGATACCTGTTCACCGAGTTTCTCGACCGGCCGTCCTGGTCGGGGGCGTATGGCGCCATCTCCTGCCCCGCGGGCCTCCAGCTCGCCGAGGCCCGCTGGCTGCGGTCGCCACGGATCGCCCGCGATTACGCCAGGTACTGGGTGAACACTCCCGGGGCCCAGCCGCGCAACTATTCCACCTGGCTTGCCGACGCGGTGTGGGGCGTCCATCTCGTTCATCCCGCCCGCCTCCATCTCGGTGCCGCCGGCCATCCCGCCGCCACGGCCGCGACGGTCTTCCCCGGCGACATCCTTCCCGGCCTCGAAGCCAACACCCAGGCCTGGCACGCTCGGCATTTCGTTCCCGCCACCGGGCTTTACTGGCAGGTGGGACACGACGACGGGATGGAGTTCAATATTGCCAGCCGCCAGACGACCGACATCCTCCGCGGCGCGCCAAGCTATCGGCCGAGCTTCATCGCTTACCAGTGGGCTGATCTCGTAGCGCTTTCGCGGATGGAGGATCTGCTCGGGGAGCCCGCGAAGGCCGCCGGGCACCGGGCCGCCGCGGAGTCGTTGCGGGAAAAAATGGAGGCGAGCTTGTGGGACGAGCGGCGCGGTTTTTTCCTCGCTGCCTTCCGCGACGATGAAACTCTTGACGGCGTTACCGTCAAAGCCGGAAGCCGAATCTACGACACAGGGCGCTTCGCCGGCAGCCCCCATGGCCGCGAGCTGATCGGCTACGTCCCCTGGCAGTTCGACATGCCGTCGCGCGGCAAGGGTTTTGAAGAGGCCTGGAAATACCTCGGCGACCCGGAGTTCTTCCAGGCTCCCTTCGGCCCCTCTACGGTCGAGCGGCATGATCCGCTCTTCATCCTTCAGCCCCACTGCTGCTGGTGGAGCGGCCAGAGCTGGCCGTACGCCACGACGCAGACCCTCAAGGCGCTGGCCAACGTTCTCCAATTTCGCTCCCCCGGCTTCGACAACAACGGCCCGGGGCTCCAGGAGGTTGTCTCGGCCAAGGACTACGTCGCGCTCCTCAAGACCTACGCCCGCACCCACAGAAAAGGGGGCCGGCCCTACCTCGCCGAAGCCTGCCATCCCGACACCGGGAGCTTTGAGGGGCACGATGCCTACAACCACAGCGAGCATTACTTCCATTCGGGCTACGCCGATCTCGTCATCACGGGGCTTGTCGGTCTCGTCCCCCGTGCCGACGACACGCTCGAAATCCGACCGCTGTTTCCCCCAGAGTGGGACTTCCTGCGCCTCGACCGGGTGATCTACCGGGGACGCGAGGTCGCGGTCGTGTGGGATCGCGACGGCTCACGGTATGGCCTCGGCGCCGGTCTCCATCTCCTTGCCGATGGCGGTGTGATCGCGTCGTCGCCGACGGTGGGGCGGCTGACGGCTCCGCTTCCGCCGGTCTCTGCGGCGCTGGTCACGGCGGGGCTTGTCGACGATGGACTGAAGCCGGGGATCGTGCCGACGCGGGTCAACGTCGCCGTCAACAACGACGGCACCTATTTCCCCCGAATCACGCCCGCCTCGATCCGCCCCGGCAGCTCCCCCGCAGCGCTCGCCGACGGCGTTGCCTGGTATCTACGCTCACCGCCAAACCGCTGGGAGAGCGCTACGGCCGGCGCGTCGGAGTCGCTCGTCCTCGATCTCGGCATCCCGCGCCGGGTCGACACGCTCGCGCTGTTCCTCCTCGACGACGAGCCCGGGATCCTCGCCGGCACCGCAGACGCTGCCGTGCCAGGCCGCGATGAGATTTCTTCAAATGTCCGAGCGCCACTGTCGGTCGTGATCGAAAGCTGGAACGGCACCGAATGGGAGCCGCTGCCGATCATGGCGCAGCAGCCCGAGCCCCCCGAGGGGCACATGGCCAACCACGTCCACTTCGCCCCCCGCGACCTCCAAAAGCTGCGGATCACGCTCACGCCGCGCCCCGGGATGCGCGTCGGGCTATCGGAAGTCGAACTGTGGGGAGAAGCGCTTCTGCCGCTCGAGCCAGCCCCCGCGCCGGCCGGCAACCTCGCCTTCAATCCCGGCGGCGAAGGCGCCCCCGAATACCCCCGGGCGACCGCTTCGCACACCTCGCGCTACGACCGGGTCGAGCGCGCGATCGACGGGATCGTCTCCTATCAGACAAACCCCAACAACCGCTGGACCGCCTATGAATCCCTCAACGCCACCGACTGGCTGGCGATCGATTTTGGTGCCCCGCGCACCTTCTCCCGAGTCGAGCTGGCCCTCTACGACGACCGCGGAGGCGTCCAGTCGCCGGAGCAGTTTCACGTCGAGGTCCTCGCGGATGGTGCCTGGACGCCCGTCGACGACGAAGTCCACACGCCGGAGCGGCCGCTCGGCAACGGGGTCAACGAAGGAACGTTCAAGCCGGTGACGGCTCGGCAGCTGCGCGTGGTCTTCACCCACCGCGGAGCCTCGCGCAGCGGCGTCTCCGAGATCTTGGTGTGGGAGAAGTGAGGCCGGGCCGACGAGGCGTTTTTCTAACAACCCCATGTCGCCCTCGTCGCGGCCGTTGGCGGAGGAGAGAGGTTGTGGCAGACTGCAATCGAGGTTGCCCACTCGTCCAAGGGGGATTTGTCATGCGTTTAACGCGCGCCGTCGCTCACGGACTTTTGTTTTTTCCGGTGCTCGCGGCCGTGGCGAGCGCTGAAGAGCGCGTCGTCATGAGCTATCCGCTCTCCAGCCCCGAGCCGACACACCGGATCGTCGCCGTTGACGCGACGACGCACCAGGTCCGGATCGAATTAGCCGAAGGGGCGATGCTCTCGATCCCCGCCGAGGGGCAGGCCGTGCTTGTTGTCGCTTCGAAGAAGGGAGGCCCTCTCGACACGCTTGTTCGGGTCAAGGTCGCAGAGATCCTCGAAGGGAATGTCGCCGTGGCGACGTTTGGCCCCGGTGCGCTTCCCGCCGTCCAAGAAGGCCCCGCCGTCCTCGGCCGTCCATTCACGGGGCTGATCGGTGAGCGGCCCGCCGACACCGCCACTACGAAAGCGATTCGTAGTCTCCCCGATCTCCTTGTCGCCAAGGCCAAGCCGCCAGGCAACGGCCTGGGCTCGTTCAATCCGATTGCCAAGGCCCGTGCTGCGGCCCGCCGCGCGGCATCGAGCAACCACCTCAAGCAGCTCGCTCTCGGCTTCCACAATTTCCACGACACCTACAACGCTCTTCCGCCGGCGGCCGTGATCGGCCCCGACGGCGAGCCTTGGCACTCGTGGCGTGTCCTCCTCCTGCCTTTCCTCGATGAGATGGAGTTGTACAAGCAGTACGACTTCTCCCAGCCGTGGGACTCGCCGAAAAACTTGGCGGTCGCCGAAAAGATGCCGCCGGTGTTCCGCGATCCGGCCCGCGAAGGCCCTCCTGACACCCTCACCGACTACGCGGCGATCACCGGGGAGGCCGCGATCTTTCAGCCCGGCGCGGTAACGATGACATCGGCCGATGACTTTCCTGCCTGCCTGACGGCCGGGAAGAAAGTCGGCTTTGCGAGCGTCACCGACGGGACATCGAACACGATCCTGTTCGCCACGGTCGATCCCGCTCGGAAAATCCCCTGGACGAAGCCGGAAGACATCGTCCTCGACGACACCTTCCCGGGCATCGGGAAGCCGGCGGGAATCGGAGCGATTCATCCGGTCGGTGACGGCAGGGTCGGTCTCTTCGCTTTCGCCGACGGCTCGGTGCACATCATCGCCGATACGGTCGACCCAGAGACGCTGCGGAAGTTTCTCACCCGCGCCGGCGGCGAGGTCGTCGACAGCAGCGATCTCTCCGGCGGCAATAGCAACGCTCCTCCCGAGCCAAGCCGGCCGCCGATTGTGAAGGTCATCGCCGCCGACGACGGCACGCTCCGGCTCGAAGTCGACTGACTTTTTTCCCTGAACCATGTGGAGGAATACCGACGACCTGACGTTTGCCTTCGACCCGGCCGGAGCCAAGTTTCAGCCTGTCGAGGAGCGTGTCACGTATGGCGACCGGCTCATCCCCCTCGACGCCATCGC
>JBAWVV010000188.1:0-8040 GCA_037147115.1 Planctomycetia bacterium
CGAACGGCAGCACGGAGAGCCCCACACGATCCCAGACCACCACACGATCCCAGACACCTGGACGACCACCCGGCAACCCTCTGACCGACAACGCCCCGGCGTCAGTCGCCCTCCCGGAGAACGGCTACCTGACGGCCACCCCCTGCTGGACATCCCTGAGGTAGCGCTGCCGCATGCTCGCCAGGAGGAGTCCCAGGTAGGCGTTGGCACCGAGCGAGAGGAAGAGCGTCAGAAGGCTGCCGATGAGGAGGGGCCAGGGGCGGTCGATGACCGCTCCCCCCGTTGCTCCCGCCTCGCCCCCGGAGAGGAGCGAGGTCTTCTGCGACGTCCGCTCGGCCCGCGGCCGCTTCGCCGCGTCGGAGACAAGCCGATCGACACCGGCCGGCCAGGTATCGGAGACGAAGATCTTCACGCGCCGGACATCCCGGGCATCGGCCGGCACGTCGCTGGTGAGCGGACTGGCCTGGGTGCCGTTGCGCATCAGATCGGGTTCGACGCGCACGAGGTAGTCCCCGCCCCCTCCCTCGGTCGGCACGTAGGCACCCTCGATCCCCATGGCGAGGATCCCGGCGAGGAAGAAAAGGATTTCAAGGAACATGCGAATACTCTCCGGTGAACAGACTCTCCGTCAGGGCGATTTCAACCTCTCGACGGCGGTTTGTGCAACTGGCCCGGAATCGGCCTGTCTGGCGGAGGCGCCGCCGGCCAGATTTCCGACGTCAAGGCTGTCGAGTTCGGTCTGGAGCATCGTCAGGGCCGCCTGGAGGAAGGCAACGGCGATCGGACCGACGAAAATCCCAATCGGCCCCAGAGCGCCGACGCCCCCCAGGACGCTCAACAGCGCCAGGAGGGGATGAAGCTTCGATTGTCCGTGGAGGACGATTGGTTTGATGATGTTGTCGACGGTGGAGACCACCCCCATCCCCCACACGGCCAGGCCGGCCGCAGCAAAGGTGTTCTTGGCGAAGAACAGGAGATAAAGGCTGGCGCTCCCCCAGATGGCCGCGGCTCCGACGAACGGGACGAGGGCCCCGAAGAACGTCAGCAGCGTGAGGAGGAAGACATTCCCCAGCCCCGCCACCCAGAAGCCGAGGCCGGCGAGCACGGCCTGAACGATCGCCGCCAGGAGCGTCGAACTGACGACCGCCCGGCTCACCTCCTCGAACTCCTGGAGGAGCTGCCACTGATAGCGGGGATCGAGGGGGATCAGACGGGTGACCGCGGCGAGCATCCGCCGCCCGTCGGCGAGGAAGTAAAAGAGCGCCACCGTCATCACCACCAGGCCGATGATCCCCTTGACGATCACGACCGGGGTCCGCGCCGCCACCGGCCCGATCCAGTCCTCGGCGATCCGCCGCAGCTCGCCGTTGACCGACTCGGCGGTCAGATGCATCCCAGTGGCATCGTTGATCCGCTCGACGAGCCCCGACAGGACCGCCGGATCAAGCTTCAGCCCGTTCTCCGCCCGGAAGATCCGCACGGCATCGCCACCGGCGCGGGCGACGAGGAGAAACAGCGGCACGAGGACGATGACAAGCACAAACAGCGTCGTGAGGAGGGCGGGGATCCACTCCGGCCCCTTGTCCGAACCGATGATCCGAATGCGCAGCCAGCGATGGAGCGGCCCGAAGATGACGACGAGCATCGCCGCCAGCAGCAACGGCAGCAGGAAGCTCGACATCACCCGCAGCGAAAGCAGGCCGAAGATGGCGACGAGTGCCAGAAGGACGCCGAAGGAGACGATCCGCGCCACGCGCTTCGGCGGGGTGTCGGTCGGGATCTGGTTGTTGAGGAGCATTCCGCAGCGCGGTGGGAACCGCGGGTCCAGAGGACGAGGACGGGGGACGGGGGCTGGCGCTCGAGGACGAATTGTAACGGTGGTTTGAAAAAGTGCTCCCCGCCCGTCATGGCGGTCGGCGCCGTTCCGGCATGGCGGATCGGGCTCCCGGGGGGTATCCTGCCCGGTTCGCCGCGGCCGGCCTCCACGGCACCGCTGTCGTCCGGCGCACCCTCCACGCGTCCCTTCCCGTCAGCCCGGCCGGAAGGAGCCTCCGTCTGGTCCGAATGCATGAACGCACCCGACGCCACGCCGCCGGACGTCTCGCTCGTTGTCCCCGTGCGCAACGAAGCGGGGAACATCGGCCCGCTGATCGCTGAGATCCGCACCGTGCTCGATGGCGCCGGGCTCGCCTGGGAGCTGTTTGTCATCGACGACGGATCGAGCGACACGACCCGCGGGGAGATCGGCTCCGCCGCGGGGGGTGATCCGCGCGTGGTGGGAATCCACAAGCCCCGTGGCGAGGGGAAGTCGGCGGCTCTCATGGAGGGCTTTGCCCGCTGCCGGAGCCCGCGGATCGTGATGCTCGACGGCGACGGCCAAGACGACCCGGCCGAGATCCCCGCCATGCTCGCCCTCCTCGCCGACCCGGCGACCGGCCGGGCTGGCGCCGACGTGGTCAACGGTTGGAAGACCCCGCGACTCGACCCCTGGCACAAGACCCTCCCATCGCGGATCTTCAATCTTCTCGTCGGCTGGGTCAGCGGGCTTCTGCTCCACGATCACAACTGTGGCCTGAAGGTTTTCCGCGCCCCGGCGGCACGGTCGCTGCAGCTCGGCGACGACATGCACCGTTTCATCACCGTGCTGGCCGCCGCGGATGGCCACCGGGTCGTCGAGAAGGCGGTCCACCACCGGCCGCGGAAGCTGGGACGGTCGAAGTACGGCTTCGCCCGGTTCTTCACCGGCCTCATCGATCTGACCCGGATCGCCGCTGACATCCGCCGCCGCCGGATCGGCGCGCTCGGCGCGATCGTTCCCTCCGCCCGAGCGCGCAAAGGGCGGCACCTGGCGGCGATCCTGTTCGCTGTGGCCCTCGGCAGCCTCCTCGGCCGGATCGGCGCCGTGACGAGCGTCGACAAGATCGCGCTCGAGAAGCGCCTCGTCGCGGAGGCCGTGGCCAAGGCCCGCGACGCCGAGGCGGCTGGTGGGCCGGCGGTCGACGCCGAGGCGATCGCGGCCTCGATCGAGCAAGGACGGCGCCTCCAGCGCCCCTTTCTCTCGGCCAACGACCGCAGTCGCTGGCTCGCCGTCCGGGCCCTGGTGGAACGGGGCACGTTTGCAATCGACGACCTCGTCGTCGAACCGGGCTGGGACACCATCGACGCGGTGGCACACGCCGACGCGACCGGCCGGATCCGCCTCTACTCGAGCAAGCCGCCGCTCCTGACCGTGCTCTGTGCCGCCCCCTACTGGGCCCTCCATCGGATCACCGGCTGGACGCTTGCCGACCATCCTTTCGAGATGGCGCGGATGCTCCTGGTCGCCTGCTGCCTCCTCCCCTTCGGCCTCCTCCTCGTGGCCACTCACCGGATGATTTCAGCGGTCGGCGGCACCGATTGGGGGCGCAGTTGGGGGACCGCCCTGATCTGTTTTGGCACGCTCCTCTCCCCGTTCGCCGTGTCGCTCACCAACCACCTCCCGGCGGCGGCCGCGGCCGCCTGGAGCGGGTGGTGGCTGCTGCGGATCGTCGGCCGTGGCGGCTCGCTGCCGGCCTTCGCCGCCGCCGGGGCCCTCGCCGCCCTGACCGCGGCCTTCGAGCTCCCGGCCCTCGCCTGGTGCGTTGCGGTCCTCGGAATGCTGTGGCTGGTCGACCCGCGGCCCACGCTCCGCGCCGCGCTCCCGGCGGCCCTCGTCGTCGCCGCGGTCGCCCTGGGCACGAACTGGCTGGCCCACGGATCGGTCCTTCCCCCGTACGCTCACCGCCATGCCGCCGCCCCACAACTGCCGGCCGCGGCGGCCGCGCCGGCCCCCGGGATCTCCTCGGCCAATCCCGACAACTGGTACGACTACTCGCTCGCGCTCTCCAACGGCAAGCAGCTGACAAGCTACTGGCGCGATCCGAAGGGGGTCGACCGGGGCGAGCCCTCGGCGCTGGTCTACGCCTGGCACGCGTTGGTCGGCCACCACGGGATCTTCTCGCTGACCCCCGCTTGGATCCTCGTTCCCTGGGGCCTCGGGCTCCTGATCACGGCCCGGCGCCGGCCCGCCCCCCCCGGCCAGGTCCATCTCGCCGTGGCGATTCTCCTCGTGTCGGCCGTCGTGATCCTCTTCTATCTGACGCGCTCCCAGATCGACCGCAACTACGGCGGGGTGTCGAGTGGTTTCCGCTGGGTGTTCTGGCTCGCGCCGCTGTGGACGGTGGCTGCAGTGCCGGCGGCCGACAGCTTGGCGCGCTACCGGGCCGGGCGGTGGCTGGCGCTGCTGCTCCTGGCTCTCTCGGTGGTCTCGGTCGCCTACCCCACGTGGAACCCGTGGTCGCCCCCGTGGATCGAGCAGTGGCTGCGTCACCTCGGCAGCCTGCCGCGGGGATGACGGCGCCGTGCGCTCCTAGCCATCATCGGCCCGGCAGGAGGGGGGCGGCGGCCGCGGGCCAGAAGGAGGGGAGCGCCGCGGTGACGACAAGCTCCTCGGCCGAGTCGGGATCCCGGAAACGGATCGTGAGGGCATGGAGGGTGATCGGCAGCCGACGGTGGTCGGGGTCGCTGCTCTCCGCGAGCGCCGGCCCGCCGTAGAGCGTGTCACCGACGACCGGCATGCCGCGGGCGGCGGCCTGCACCCGCAACTGGTGCATCCTGCCGGTGAGGGGCGCGAGCTCGAGGAGCCATCTTCCGGGCGCTACCTCCCCGAGGGTCCGAACCGAGGTCACCCCCTCCCGTCCCGCCGGATCCTCCAGACCGACAACCGCCGCCGCCGCCGCATCGGGGCATTTCGCAATCCGGTCGCGCCATTCCAGCAGCGCACCTGCCACGGGGCTGACAGCGGCCCCGGGGGCCACGATCGCGACGTAGGTCTTCGTCACCTGGCGCCGCTCGAACTGCCTCGAAAGCTGGCGGGCGGCGCGGGGCGTCGTCGCCATGAGGAGGACGCCCGACACGGCGCGGTCGAGACGGTGGGGCACGCCAAGGTAGGCGCCAGCAGGGAGCCGATCACGGAGCCAAGACTCAACCGAAGGGAATCCGGCGGGAGCCTGGGTGGCGAGGCCGAAGGGCTTGGCAATCGCCACGACTCCCGACCGTTCGAGGAGGACCGTCGGTAGATCAGCCACGCCCTCTCCCTCCGGCACCGTCACCCGCCCGGTAGTTCCTGGCGCACATCGGCACCGGGTCGAGCGGAGGAGAGTCGGATCTCGACGACGCCCTGGAAACGTCCAGCGGGCGAGGCGTCGGAATCCTCATCCTCGTCTTCGACGATCCCGGCGGCGACGATCTTGTCGAAGTCGGGGAAATCATCGATGAGCACCGGTGGTTCGTCGAGGCCGGCGTCGAAACCGGCCCGTACGAGGCCGGTTGTCTCATCCTCCTCGTCGGCGGTGACCAAGCCGAGGAGCGACTCCATCTCCGCCGCAGAGATTTCGGCGAGGCGGAAGCTGCGGAGGATCTCCGGTACCGGATCGGTCCCCACGGGGGCCGCTGACTGCGGCCAGGAGCATTGGCGGGCGGCAAACGTCTGACAGAGGGTCTCGAGCGTTTCGCGATCCATCGCTACTTCTCCACTTTCAAGCCCGTGGTGTCGAGCAGGCCGGTTCATGGGCAACCCGGACAAGCCGGGCCCGAAGGAAATCATCTACGAGGATTGTTCGAGGATAGTTCGCGTCGGGTCAAAATCGAGTGAGCGTGACGCAATCACAACCCCCGCCGGCCGTGGTATCGTCTCCCCACGGCCCCCCTACCGTCCCATCACCAGCCGTGCCCGACACCAACTTCCTCCCCGCCCTCTCCCCGGCCACGCTCGCATGGCTGGCCCTCGCGGCCGCCGGCGTGGGGATGTCGAAGAGCGGCCTGGCCGGCCTGGGGATGGTTCACATCGTGATTTTTGCGGCGGTGTTCGGGGCCCGAGCCTCGACCGGCGTCCTCCTCCCCCTCCTCGTACTGGGGGACATCCTCGCCGTTTTCTTCGTCGGCCGGGCCGTGCGATGGCCGATGGTGGCCAGGCTCCTCCCCCCATCGGTGGCCGGGATCCTCGTCGGCTGGTGCCTCCTCGACCGGCTCGACGAGGGGGCGATCAAACCGGTGGTAGGGGGGATCATCCTCGGGCTCACCCTTCTCCAGGTAGCGCGACTGTGGCGGCCAGATTGGTTCGGACACTTTCCGCACGCCGTCTGGTTCGGATGGCTGGCGGGGGGCTTCGCCGGCGTGACGACGATGTTGGCCAACGCGGCGGGGCCGATCATCGCGCTCTATCTGCTCGCGGTGGCGCTCCCCAAGGAGATCCTCATCGCCACGGCGGCCTGGCTGTTTCTCGTCCTCAACATCCTCAAGCTCCCGTTCAGCTGGCAGCTCGGATTGATCACCCCGGAAACGCTTCTCCTCAATCTCCTCCTCGCGCCGATGGTCCTCGTCGGGATGCTCGCCGGGAAGCAGGTCGTGAAAAGGATCCCGCAGCGGCTCTTCGACACCCTCATCCTCGCCTTCACGGCGACCGCCGCGACGAGGCTGATGGGGCTGTGGTGACGCCCGGGGTGAGGTTCCGTTGCCCGCTCCCCCCGGCAAGGGATACGATTTGAGCATGAAACGCGGGGAATGGTCGGGGGGAGCCCCAGACGATCCGCGTCTCCGTCGCCTGTTCAAGGGGATCCACCGTCATGCACCGCACCACCCTCCGCCTCTGGGCGACGTTCGTCGTCGCCCTTCTGACGGCGACGTCGATGCCCGCCCCGGGCACTGCCGACGAGGCGACCTTGCCGCTGGTGACCTTCTCCCGGCAACAACTCGACGGCCGCTTCGTCGCCGAGGGGGCCGGGGTGGGCGACTTCAACAAGGATGGCGTCCCCGACATCGCCGCCGGGCCGTGGTGGTTTGCCGGGCCCTCCTTCGCCGAGCGTCACGAGATCTCTGCGCCGAAGCCGTTCGACCCGCGTGGGTACTCCGACAACTTCTTCTGCTGGGGCCACGACTTCAACGCCGATGGCTGGGACGACGTCCTCGTCTACGGCTTCCCAGGACAGGATGCGTCGTGGTTCGAGAACCCACAGGAGCGCGAGGGGCCATGGACCCGCCACCGCGTCCTCGCGCAAGTCGACAACGAGTCGCCGACGTTCGCCGACCTCGATGGCGACCTCACGCCCGAGATCGTCTGCTCGGTCGGTGGTTTTTTTGGCTATGCCCCAATCGGGAAGAACGATCCGACGAAGCCGTGGGTCTTCCACCGGATCTCGCGGGAAGTGGCCGGCGGTCGGTTCACGCATGGCATGGGGGTGGGGGACGTCGACGGTGACGGCAAGGCAGACATCCTCGAGAAGAACGGCTGGTGGCAGCAACCAGCGTCGCTTGCCGGCGACCCACTGTGGGCCTTCCACCCCGTCCCCTTCGCCGGTCCCGGGGGAGCCCAGATGCACGTTCGCGACGTTGATGGCGACGGGCTCAACGACGTGATCACAAGCCTCGCCGCCCATGGCTACGGCCTGGGGTGGTGGAAGCAGGTGAAGGGCCCCGACGGCGGCCGGTCGTTCGACTACCGGCCGATCATCGGTGAGAAAGCCTCCGACAGCCCCTACCGCACCGTCTTCTCTCAGATCCACGCCATCGACGTCGCCGACATCGACGGCGACGGTCTCGACGACATCGTCACCGGCAAGCGCTTCTGGGCCCACGGTCCCGACGGTGATCCGGAGCCGGCGGCCCCGGCGGTGCTCTATTGGTTCCGCGGCACTCGTCCCGCCCCCGGCGAGGCGGAGTTCGTTCCGCAGCTCGTCGACGACAACTCCGGCGTCGGCGTCCAGGTGACCGCGGCCGACGCGACTGGCGACGGTCTCCCCGACATCGTCGTCGCCAACAAGCAGGGGATCTTCGTCCACACGCAGTCGCGAGAGCTTGTGCCGCTCGCCCGCCACGAGGAGGCCCAGCCGCGGAAGCGCCGCCCGATGGCCGACGGCCTCGAGCCCGAGGACGCGGCCAGGGCGATGTCGGCGCCCCCCGGTTTCTCGGTGAAGCTCCTCGCTTCCGAGCCCGCTGTGCAACAGCCGATCGCGATGTGCTTCGACG
>JBAWVV010000189.1:0-8040 GCA_037147115.1 Planctomycetia bacterium
GCGCCCCCGCTGGATGAGCACCAGGAGAATCAGAAACAGCGAGGAAAGAATGAGAAACAGGCCGAGGAGAAAGCGGACGATCATGGCAACGGATTCCGGAGCGGTCGGAAAGGGGGCATGGGGCGCAGCGCGGCTCGCTCCGGCAACAGCGCCAAAGCGAAGAGGCAGTCTAACAGTCTGGGGAGAAAGTCATCCACGACACTTTCCACCTCGGCACCAACGGCCGCAGGCTGGGCGTGTCGGGCGGACTGAGTTCAGCCGAAGGCCTTGGCGATGGCAAGGAAGTCATCGGCCTTGAGGCTCGCACCTCCCACCAGCGCCCCGTCAATGTCGGGGCAGGCGGCGAGTTCGGCGGCGTTGTCGGGCTTGACGCTGCCGCCGTACTGGATGCGGATCGTGTCGGCGACCGTCGGCGAGGAGAGGCGGGCCAGGAGCCGGCGGACGAGGGCATGGACATCTTGCGCCTGCTGCGGGGTCGCCACCTTCCCGGTACCGATCGCCCACACCGGCTCGTAGGCGACGACCATCTTCGCCAAATCATCGGCGGGAATCCCGGCGAGCGACCCGAGGACCTGCTCGGTGACGACCGCCTCGGTCCGCCCCGACTCGCGTTCCTCGAGCGATTCCCCGACGCAGACGATCGGCGTCAGCCCCGCGGCGAGGACGGCCTTGACCTTGGCGTTGACCGTCGCGTCGGTCTCCCCGAACAGCGTCCGCCGCTCCGAGTGCCCCAGAATGCAGTAGCGACTGCCGATGTCGCGGAGCATGCCGGGGGCCACCTCGCCGGTGAAGGCGCCGCTCTCCTTGTCGTGGGAATTCTGGCCGCCAAGCGCCACCCCCGACGGCGACTCCCCCGCGGCGAGGCCAAGGGCCGCGGCCACGGTCGTCGCGTAGAGCGCCGGCGGGCAGAGGACGAGATCGACGCTGCCGGTCTGTTTGGCGCCGGCAGCGACGGCCTCGGTGAGGCTGCGGGCCTTGGCCGCATCGAGGTTCATCTTCCAGTTGCCGGCGACGATCGACTTCCTGCGGGTGGACATGCGGGAATCTCGGAGAGGAAAGGTTGGCTGGGCGATGGGGAGAGCGAATCAGATTTCGACGCCGCTGGCAACTGCGAATCGGGGGAACCGCAGCGCGGCGGTCGGGAGCGGGATGGCGATTTCAGCCGACGGCGGCGGCCGAGGCATACGACCCGAGGACGACAACCCGTTTGCAGCGCGCCTCGAGGGCCTGGATCGCCCGGCGGACGCGGAGGTCGTCGCGGTGCCCCTCGAGCTCGACGAAGAAGATGTAGCCCCGTTCCTCGCCCGGGAGCGGGAACGACTCGATCCAGGTGAGGTTGAGCTTCTGCTTCTTGGGGATCGCCAGGGCGTCGGCGAGGCCGCCGGGGCGGTGCTCGATCTCAAACATCAGCGAGGTCTTGTCGTTGCCGGTGCGTGAGGAATCGGCATGGCCGATAACGGCGAAGCGGGTGGTGTTGCCGGCGACGTCCTCGATGTTCTCGGCGAGAATGTTGAGCCCGTGGTGCACCCCGGCCTGGCGGCTGGCGATGGCGGCGGCCCGCGGGGTCTTCGCAGCGGTCTCGGCAGCGGCACTCGTGCTCGTGACCTCGACCAAGCGCGCATCGGGGAGGTGCCGGGCGAGCCAGTTGCGGCACTGCGACAGTGCCTGCGGGCGGCTGTAGACGGTGTCGATCGCCGTCCGGTCGCAGGCAGCGAGGAGGTTGTGATGGATCCGCAGCGGCACCTCGGCGCAGATCTTTACCGGCAGGCGGGAAAAATTGTCGAGTGTGTCGGCGATCCGGCCGTCGGTGGAGTTTTCCAGCGGCACGACGCCGTAGTGGGAGTGTCCGGCATTCACCTCCTCGAACGCCGCCGAGATGCTCGCCACCGGCACGAACTCGACCGAGCTCCCGAAGCGGTGGAGGGCGGCGAGGTGGCTGTAGGTCCAGGCCGGGCCGAGGTGGGCGACCCGCAGATGCTGCTCGATCGCCCGCGACCCGGAGATCAGCTCGCGATAGACCGCCTTCAGGCTCTCCGCCGAGAGCGGGCCGGGATTGTTGCCGGCGACCCGCTCGAGCACGATCTCCTCGCGGGAGGGGTCGTAGGTCTGCTGGCCGGTGGCCCGCTTCAGGTGACCGATCTTGCCGGCCACCGTCGCCCGCTCGTTCATGAGGGAAACGAGTTGCCGGTCGATGCGATCGATCTCTCCGCGGAGTGGGGCAAGCCCCGGCTCTTTCGCCGCCGAACCGGCCGATTCGGCAGCAGGGAGGCGCTCAGACGACAGTTTGCGGGGGGGGCCAGACTTGGCCATGGAGCGCCCGGGGAACAGAGGGAAAAGGAAGGGAACAGCCAAAATGGCAGACCGGCGGCCCGGGGCACGGGCGCCTGTCACCCAAAACGCTACTGTAATCAGATTGGCAGCCCCGTAAATAACACGATCTTTCCGTGGGACCAGAGTGACGGCTGGCCCTCTTTAGGGCGTCAATAGCGGCTGGCACGCTCTTTGCACATCAAGGCCGTTCGATGGGCCGGGAGCGGTCGTGCTCCGGTCGCCGCCGACGCGGGTCCGCTCCCTGCCCACCACCAATCCACCCCATTCCCCGAAACAAGGAATCGACTCTCATGGCCAATCCGAAGGGCGAGAAGATCATCGGCATCGACCTTGGCACCACCAACTCCGTCGTCGCCGTGATGGAGGGAAAGGAGCCGAAGGTGATTGCCAACAAGGAGGGGAACCGGCTGACCCCGAGCGTGGTCGCCTTCAACGACAAGGGGGAAACCCTCGTCGGCGACACTGCCCGCCGGCAGGCGGTCACCAACCCGAGGCGAACGATCTACTCGATCAAGCGCTTCATGGGCCGGCGCCACAACGAGGTGGCCGGCGAGGAGAAGATGGTTCCCTACGAGGTCGTCGGTGGTCCCGAAGACTACGTCAAGGTGAAGGCGGGCGACCAGACGAGCACCCCGCCGGAGATTTCGGCGAAGATTCTCCGGTCGCTCAAGGAATCGGCCGAGAGCTACCTCGGACACAAAGTCAACAAGGCGGTGATCACCGTCCCGGCCTACTTCAACGATGCCCAGCGTCAGGCCACGAAGGACGCCGGCCAGATCGCCGGCCTCGAGGTGATGCGGATCATCAACGAGCCGACGGCGGCCGCGCTCGCCTACGGCCTCGACAAGAAGACCCAAGAGAAGATCGTGGTGTTCGATCTTGGCGGCGGCACGTTCGACGTGTCGGTGCTCGAGGTGGCTGACGGCGTGTTCCGCGTCATCAGCACCAACGGCGACACGCATCTCGGCGGCGACGACTTCGACCAGACCCTCATCAATCACGTCGCCGACCAGTTCAAGAAGGAGCAGGGGATCGACCTGCGGAAGGACACGATGGCCCTCCAGCGCCTTCAGGAGGCCTGCGAGAAGGCGAAGAAGGAATTGAGCTCGGCCCAGAGCACCGACATCAATCTCCCCTTCATCACCGCCGACGCCACCGGCCCGAAGCATCTCCAACTGTCGATTACCCGGGCGCAGTTCGAGCAGATGTGCGACGCCCTCGTCGAACGCTGCCGCGGCCCAGTCGTGCAGGCGCTCAAAGACGCCAAGCTCGACCCGAAGGACATCGACGAAGTGGTCCTTGTCGGCGGTTCGACGCGGATTCCGAAGGTTCAGGAACTCGTCAAGAAGCTGTTCTCAAAGGATCCCCACAAGGGGGTCAATCCGGACGAGGTCGTGGCCCTCGGGGCGGCGATCCAGGGGGGCGTGCTCGGCGGCGAGGTCCAGGACGTGCTCCTCCTCGACGTCACCCCGCTGAGCTTGGGCATCGAGACGGAGGGGGGGCTGTTCACAAAACTCGTCGAGCGCAACACGACGGTCCCCACCGAGCGGAAGCAGGTCTTCAGCACGGCGGCCGACAACCAGCAGGCGGTCACCGTGAGTGTCTATCAAGGCGAGCGACCAATGGCCCGCGACAACCGCCTCCTCGGGCAGTTCAACCTCGACGGCATTCCCCCCGCTCCGCGCGGCACGCCGCAGATCGAGGTCAAGTTCGACATCGACGCCAACGGCATTCTCTCGGTGAGCGCCAAGGATCTCGGCTCCAACAAGGAGCAGACGGTCAAGATCGAGCAGTCGAGCGGTCTCAATGAGTCGGAGATCGAGCGGATGCGGAAGGACGCCGATCTCCACGCCGAGGACGACAAGCGAAAGCAGCGTCTGGCGGAGGTCCGCAACCGCTCCGAGGCCCTCTGCTTCCAGACGGAGAAGCTCGTCAAGGAGAATGGAGAGAAGCTCTCTGCCTCCGACAAGGCGCCGCTCGAAGCCGCGATCACGAAAGCCCGCGAGGTGGCCAAGGGAGAAGATTCCGACGCGATCCAGTCGGCCCACGACGCCCTCGAGCAGGCGGCCCACGCCCTCACGAAGGTGCTCTATGAGTCGACGGCAGCCCGTGGGGGGACCGGAGCCGGTCCCGCGCCCGGTGGCGCGGGGGCCAAGCCGGCCGACGACACGATCGATGCCGAGTTCGAGGTCAAGAAGGACGCCTGATGCCTTCCCCCTCCGACCGGCCGCGGTGACAGCCGCCGCCGCCGGCCACGTCTGAACGAACCAACTCCAGGGGAGACGGTGGCTGCCACCGTCTCCCCTTTTTTTAAAGGTTTCAAAGGTTCAGTCATGGCGTTCCGATTCGAAAAATTCACGATCAAGGCCCAAGAATCGCTCCAGCGGTCGATCGAGCTGGCGGCCTCGCGCGGCAATCCGCAGGCGACGCCGGTTCATCTCCTCTCGGCGCTCGTCGCGGAGCGGGAGGGGATCGTCCGTCCGCTCCTGGAGAAGATCGGGGTCGACCGCGGCCATCTCGAGCGGATCATCGAGGCGGAGCTGGCGCACTTCCCCAAGGTGTCGGGGGGCGCCCAGCCGCAGCCCGATCAGGATCTCATGAAGATCTTCGAGGCGGCGTCGGCCGAGGCCGACGCAATGAAGGACGAGTTCGTCTCCACCGATCATCTCCTCCTCGGCCTGGTGAAGACGGCCTCGAAGGCGAAGAACGTCCTCAAGCTGGCGGCGGTCGACGAGCAGCAGCTCCTCGCCGGCCTCCAGGCCGTCCGCGGCAGTGCCCGGGTGACGGATCAGAATCCGGAGGAGAAGTTTCAGGCGCTCGAGAAATACGGCATCGATCTCGTCAAGCGCGCCAGCCAAGGGAAGCTCGATCCGGTCATCGGCCGCGACGCCGAGATCCGCCGCGTCATCCAGGTGCTGTCGCGGCGGACAAAAAACAACCCGGTTCTCATCGGCGAGCCCGGCGTCGGCAAGACGGCGATCGCCGAGGGGCTGGCGCTGCGGATCGTGCAGTCGGACGTCCCCGAGACGCTCCGCAACAAGCGCGTCATCGCCCTCGATCTGGGCGCCCTGATCGCCGGCACAAAGTATCGCGGGGAGTTCGAGGACCGTCTCAAGGCGATCCTCCGCGAGGTGGAGGCGGCAGCCGGCGGGGTGGTCCTGTTTATCGACGAGCTCCACACGATGATCGGTGCCGGGGCAGCGGAGGGGGGCTCCGACGCCGCCAATCTCCTCAAGCCGGCGCTGGCCCGCGGGGAGCTGCGCTGCATCGGCGCGACGACGCTCGACGAATATCGCAAGCACATCGAGAAGGATGCCGCGCTCGAGCGCCGCTTCCAGCCGGTGATGGTCGGCGAGCCGAACGTCGAAGACACGATCGCGATTTTGCGCGGACTCAAGCCCCGCTACGAAGCCCATCACAAGGGGGTGAAGATCAAGGATTCGGCCCTCGTCGCCGCGGCGGAAATGTCGCACCGCTACATCGCCGACCGCTTCCTCCCCGACAAAGCGATCGACCTCATGGACGAGGCGACCAGCCGGGTGGCGATGGAGCTGCAGAGCGTGCCCTCCGAGATCGACGAGGTCCAGCGCCGGCTTGTGCAGCTTGAGCTCGCGGCCCGGCAGCTCGCCGAGGAGACGGAGGTCCATGCCCAGGAGCGGCTGGTCGAGATCGAGAAGGAATCGACGGAGCTGCGGCGCAAGCTCGCCAGCCTCCGGGAGCAGTGGGAGGCGGAGAAGTCGGGCGTGGGAAATGCCGAGGAGCTGCGGAAGCAGCTCGATGCGGCGCAGCTGGCCTTCGAGCAGGCGAATGTCGCGATCAAGGAGCGGCAGGCTTCGGGGCAGTCGGTGGGGGAGGATCTCTTTCAGCGGCTCTACGAGCTCGACCAGCAGCGCCGCACGCTTGCTGCCCGCGCCGAGCAGGAGGAGCAGGAGCATCCCAAAGCTGCCGCGAAGGAGGCTGCGCCGACAAAGCGGCTGTTGCGCCGCGAGGTGGGGCCGGAGGAGATCGCCGAGGTCGTCAGTGCCTGGACGGGGATTCCGGTGACGCGACTCCAGGAGACGGAGCGAGCCAAGCTCCTCGTTCTCGAGGACCGTCTCCACCAGCGCGTGATCGGCCAAGACGAGGCGGTCGAGGCGGTGAGCAATGCCGTCCGCCGCAGCCGCTCGGGGCTCCAGGATCCGAATCGTCCGATCGGGTCGTTCATCTTCCTCGGGCCGACGGGCGTCGGGAAGACAGAGCTCTGCAAGGCGTTGGCGGAGGTGCTCTTCGACGATTCCAACGCCATGGTGCGGATCGACATGAGCGAGTTCATGGAGAAGCACACGGTGGCTCGTCTCATCGGCGCTCCGCCGGGCTATGTCGGCTATGAGGAGGGTGGACGGCTGACGGAGGCGGTCCGCCGGCGGCCCTATTCGGTGGTTCTCCTCGACGAGATCGAGAAGGCGCATCGCGACGTCTTCAACGTCCTCCTCCAGGTGCTCGACGACGGGCGTCTTTCCGACAGCCTCGGTCACACGGTCGACTTCACCAACACGATCGTGGTGATGACGAGCAACATCGGCAGCCAGTTGATCCAGGAGATCACGAAGGAGGGGGGCTCGCTCGAGGAGATCCGCACTGCTGTCAAGGAGTCGCTCCAGACTCGCTTCCTGCCAGAGTTTCTCAATCGGATCGACGAGACGATCGTCTTCCATCCGCTCGACGAGCGGCACATCGAGAAGATCGTAAAGATCCAGGTGAATCGACTCATCGAGCAGGCGACCCGGGCCGGGGTAACGCTCGAGTGCTCGGAGGGTGCGGTGGCGGAGATTGCCCGGCTCGGGTACGACGCCGCCTATGGTGCCCGGCCGCTGAAGCGGGTGATCCAGCAGCAGCTTCAAAATCCGCTCGCCCGCGAGTTGCTGTCGGGGCGCTTTGCGGAGGGGAGCCGGGTGCGGATCGACTTCGGGCAGGACGAGTTCGTGTTCACGCCGAGCTGACAGGGCCCTCGAGCGAGTGAGGGCTTGAAACATAAAAAAACCGGGGCCGCGCAAGCCATTTGGCTCGCGCGGCCCCGGGTATGTTCAGTTGTCAGGTTCGGCCTGGTTAGGGCAGGCTGGCAAGCGTCAGCGAGCGCGGATCAGGGGCGCTTGCGATCGTCGAGGCCCATCCGGGCAATCAAAACTTCAGCGCCAGCGGTCATTCTGCGGAGCTTGGTGGCGATGACGAGCCGTTCCGACTGGGTGGCCTTCTTGAGCTTCAGGGCGAACTTGGCGACCTTCTGCTTCCGGTGCCGGCGACGCTTGATTTCCTTCATCCGGTTGCTGATGCCGCCCATGGATCGATGGTCCTGTCTGGTGTTCGTGGGGTGTGGGTGTTCGGTCGCGAAGGGGTCGGCGGGGGCACGGCGTGCCGCGGGCCTGGAAATCCGCTCGCGATCAGGGGGTCAAAACAACAGTTTTAGGCCAAATCGGCCTATTCGTCAAAGGCGATCCCTGGGGCACCGAGGCAGGGGGTATTCGGGCGGGGGATCGAGTCCGCCTGCTGACGGCGGTGGGAGGCTTGCTAGACTGCGTCTTCGGCAGCTGCGTCGGCAGGCTCGGGCGACGCTTGCTCGGGGCCGCGGGCTCGCGGCTGCCGTTTGGATGGGTGGCAGAGCGGTTGAATGCACCGGTCTTGAAAACCGGCAACGGCGAAAGTCGTTCGTGGGTTCAAATCCCACCCCATCCG
>JBAWVV010000190.1:0-7983 GCA_037147115.1 Planctomycetia bacterium
GTGGAGGTCGTCGCGACGAGCCCGGATCCCTCCATGCCCCGTCGCGACGACCTCCACACGATCCTCCTCATCGGCTCCGGGCCGATCGTCATCGGCCAAGCCTGTGAGTTCGACTACTCCGGCACCCAGGCCTGCAAGGCGCTGCGCGAGGATGGCTACCGCGTCGTCCTCGTCAATTCCAACCCAGCCACGATCATGACCGATCCGGGGACGGCCGACCGGACCTACATCGAGCCGCTCACCTGGCAGATGCTCGAGAAGGTCATTGAAATCGAGAAGCCCGACGCGATCCTCCCCACGCTCGGTGGCCAGACGGCGCTCAACCTCGCCATGGAGCTCGACCGCCACGGCGTTCTCGCCCGGCACGGGGTGGAGATGATCGGGGCCAAGGCCGACGCCATCAAACGCGGCGAGGACCGGGAGATCTTCAAGGAGACGATGCGGAAGATCAGCCTCGAGACCTGCCGCGGCCGGATCGTGCGGTCGCTGGCGGAGGCCCGCGAGGTGCTCGCCGAGGTCGGCCTGCCGGCGGTGATCCGCCCGAGCTTCACCCTCGGTGGCTCCGGCTCCGGGATCGCCTACAACCGCGATGAGTTCGACTCGAAGGTGCAACGCGGCATCGATCTGTCGCCAGTCGGGGAGGTGCTCGTCGAGGAATCGATCCTCGGCTGGAAGGAATACGAGATGGAGGTGATGCGCGACAGCGACGACAACGCCGTCATCATCTGCTCGATCGAGAACTTCGATCCCTGTGGCATCCACACCGGCGACTCGATCACCGTCGCCCCGGCGATGACGCTCACCGATCGACAGTATCAGCGGATGCGCGACGCCAGCTTCGCCGTCATCCGCGCCATCGGCGTGGCCACAGGCGGCTCGAACATCCAGTTTGCCGTCCATCCGACGAATGGGCGGATGATCGTCATCGAGATGAATCCGCGCGTCAGCCGCTCCTCGGCGCTGGCGAGCAAGGCGACCGGCTTCCCGATCGCCAAGATCGCCGCCAAACTCGCCGTCGGCTGGCTGCTCCACGAGCTTCCCAACGACATCACCCGGCGGACGAAGGCCTGCTTCGAGCCTTCGATCGACTATGTCGTCGTCAAGGTGCCGAGGTTCGCGTTCGAGAAGTTCCCCGAGGCCGACAGTCGCCTGACGACGCAGATGAAGAGCGTCGGCGAGACGATGGCGATCGGGCGGACCTTCAAGGAGGCCTTTCAGAAGGCGCTCCGCGGCCTCGAGGTGGGGGCTTTTGGCCTCGGCTGCGACGGTAAGGATCTGTGGGGGACGCCGGCCGAGCCGTCGCGTGACGACATCGTCGCCAAGATCTCGATCCCCGATCCCGATCGGGTGTGGTATCTCCGCTATGCCTTCAAGGTAGGGATGACGCTCGAGGAGATCCATGAGGCGACGGCAATCGACCGCTGGTTCCTCGACCAGCTCCTCCAGATCGTTGAGATGGAGGCGCTCCTGGAATCCCTCGGCGAGCTTGCCGCGGTCGATGACGGGCTTTTGCGATCGGCCAAGCAGGCCGGCTTCTCCGACCGCCAGCTCTCCAAGCTCCTCGGCGTCGCCGAAATGGATGTCCGCGACGATCGGAAGCGGCGCGGGATCGTCGCCACCTACAAGGCCGTCGACACCTGTGCCGCCGAGTTCGAGGCCCAGACTCCCTACTACTACTCCTCTTGGGAGGAGGAGGACGAGACCCGCCCGAAGGCCGCGGGGAAGAAGCGGGTGATGATCCTCGGCGGCGGCCCCAACCGCATCGGCCAGGGGATCGAGTTCGACTACTGCTGCTGCCACGCCAGCTACGCGCTCCGCGAGATGGGGATCGAGAGCGTCATGGTCAACTCGAATCCCGAGACGGTGAGCACGGATTACGACACGAGCGACATGCTCTTCTTCGAGCCACTCACCTGCGAGGATGTGCTGAACATCGCCGACCGCATCCAGCCTGACGGCGTGATCGTCCAACTCGGCGGCCAGACGCCGCTCAACCTCGCCCGGGCGCTCTCTGCCGCTGGGCTGCCGATCATCGGCACGAGCGTTGACACGATCGAGCAGGCGGAGGATCGCGAGAAGTTCAAGGCGCTCCTCGAGCGTCTCGAACTTCGGCAGCCGGCCTGCGGCATTGCCCGGACGCTCGAGCAGGCCCGCCGCGAGGTGCAGCGGATCGGCTTCCCGTCGCTGGTACGCCCGAGCTTCGTCCTCGGCGGACGGGCGATGGAGATCTGTTACGACACGGCGCAGTTCGAGCGCTACGTCGCCGAGGCCTTCGCCGTAGCCCAGGGGCAGCCGGTGCTCATCGACCGCTTCCTCGAGGATGCCATCGAGGTCGACGTCGACTGCATCGCCGACGGCCGCGACGTGATCGTCGCGGGGGTCATGGAGCACATCGAGGAGGCTGGGGTCCATTCCGGCGACTCGGCCTGCTGCATCCCGCCGCACAGCCTTCCCGAGGATGTGGTGGCGGAGATCAAGAAGGCGGCGATCGGCCTCGCTCGGAGCCTCGGCGTGATCGGTCTGATGAACGTCCAGTTTGCCGTCAAACGCGAGGATGGCAAGCCGACGATCTACGTGATCGAGGTCAATCCGCGGGCCAGCCGGACCGTGCCGTTCGTCGCCAAGGCGACTGGGCTTGCGGTGGCGAAAGTGGCGGTCAAGGTGATGGCGGGGGTGTCGCTCCGGGAACAGGGAATCGTTGCCGATCCGGTGCCGTCGCAGTTCAGCGTCAAGGAGAGCGTCTTCCCATTCGTGAAGTTTGCCGGCGTCGACATCGCCCTCGGCCCCGAGATGCGGTCGACCGGGGAAGTGATGGGGGTGGCCGACCGGTTCAGCAGGGCCTTTGCCAAGAGTCAGCTCGCCGCCGGAATCCTCCTCCCCGAGAAGGGGACGATTTTTTTGAGCGTCGCCAGCCAGCAGGCCAAGGATCAGATCGTCGCGTGTGCCCGCAGGCTCGTGGCACTGGGCTTTGAGTTGATCGCCACCTCCGGCACCGCCCGGGCCCTCACCGCCGCCGGGATCCCGGTGGAAGTTGTCAAGAAACTCCAGGAGGGGCATCCGAATCTCCTCGACCACCTCATCGACGGCCGGGTCCACCTGATCTTCAACACGCCCCGCGGCAAGGGGGCCCGCACCGACGAGGGGCGGATCCGCGCCGCGAGCGTGCTCCATGGCGTGCCGTGCATCACGACGCTCCCCGCCGCCGAGGCCTGCGTGCGGGCGATGGAGGGGATGCGAACCGATCCGCTCACCGTGCAAGCGATCCAAGACCGGTTTCCGGTGCCTGACGTCGCGGCCGGCACGGCGAAGAGCTGAAGGGTGGTTGTCCATCCGCCGGAAAAACCGGCGGGAGTCTGGTCAAAAAAAGGAGGGGCGATGCGTCGCGGAGTGGGACTACGCGTGGGGATCGTGGTGGCCGCGTTGTTCGTCGGGGCGATCGGGGGGGCTTTGAAGCTCGCTGCCGTCGAGCCGACACCGGCCCGGCGGGTCGACTACCGGGTCGGTTTCCTCGGGGCGCCGTGCCATCCGCACGTCGAATGGAACGACGCCAACCTTGAGCGGCTTAAAGCCCTCGGTTTCAATTGCATCCAGCTCAACATCGCCTGGGGCTACCGTCCCAACGACGAACCGCTCAATCTCGAGGATGTCGTCGCGCTCCCCGCTGGCGTCGCGCCGATGCCGGGCGACATCGACCGGGCGCCGATCCGCACTCCGGAAACCATTGCCGCCCGCTCGGCCGAGCTCACCAAGCGGATCGCCCTGTGCCGCAAGCATGGCCTGCGGACGATTTTCCACTTCGGCGCTCCGAACGTCTTCTACCCGCCGCAGGATCCTGACAAGCCGCTTGATCTGTGCATCGCCGACCTGGCCACCGTGGAGCGCTACCGGCTCCTCGTGCAGGCCTTCCATGAGAAGTTCCCCGGCGTCGACGATCTCCTTTGCTACACCTACGACCAGCATGCCTGGCTGTGCAGCGAGTGGGGCCCGTGCCCCCGCTGCCACGGGATTCCGCTCCACGAACGCGTGACGGCGTTTGTCAACATGATGGCCCGGACGTGGCACGGCCTGCAGAAGGACGGCGTCCTCTTCTGGGAGCCGTGGGAACTGTCGGCCGGCGAGACGTTCCGCTGCATGGACGACCTCGACCCCTCGTGCGTCGGCCTCGCGCTCCATTCCAACATCGCCGAGGTGCAGATCGCGATCGCGGCCGACCGCTGGTTCCGCAACACCGTCACGAAGGCTGCCCGCCTCGGCATCCCGGTGCTCGGTGAGGTGTGGCTGGGCGGCGCCACCGAGGAGATGGAGCCTTACATCCATGTTCCCACGCCGCTGGCGACACTGCGGGCGCTGCGGGCCGTCAACGCCTCAGGGCCCCTCAAGGGGATCAAGGAGTATTACGGCCTCATCCCCGACCGCGAGGATCCGAACCTGCGGATGAGCGGGATCTTCTTCGCCGATCCCGACATCTCCGACGAGGCGGCGATCACCAAGCTCGCCGAGCCCTACGGCCCGGCCGCGGCGAAGGTGGCCGAATACTGGAAGCTCGTTTCGACGGCCGTGGAGATCTATCCCTGGGACGTCTCGTGGCTGTCGCGCGAGGTGGGGAAGAGCGATCCGGCGCACCTCCTCTCGGCGGCGACGCTCAAGGGGGCGAGCTGGCAGACGCCGAGTTGGCAGTCGACGCGGCGAGGCTTATTTATCCGCACCGATCAGACGACGCTGCCCAACCACTGGCTTCGCGAGGATGTCCAACTTCGCTTCGAGCAGACGGCCACGCTTCTCGACGAGGCCCTCGCCGCGGCGGCCGCGGCGCGCCCGGCCGTACCGGCGCCGCTCGCCGAGGCGTTCGGCAAGTCGGTCGAGGAGGTCTCGGGGCTGCGGCGGCGCGTCCTCGCCTACGCCTACCATCTCCGGGAGTCGAATCTCGCGGACATGATCCGCAATGCCGAGAAGGTGGGGAGCGGGAATGTCGAGCGGATGTGGAAGGAACTGCGGGAGGTGATGGTTCGCGACCAGGAAAACATGGGAACGGCCGAGCCCCTCGCCGCCGCGATCGCCCTGCTCGATGCCGACCGACCGGCGTTCCTGGCCGCGTACTTTCTCCCCACCGGGGCGACCGGGAAGAAGGAAGGGTGGACGATCACGTCGGAGTGACGGGGGGGCCCGCGGCTTGCCCGTGAACCTCCCCCGGCCTGCTGCGGGATCGATCGGCTGGCATCGAATCAACGATCGGCCATTTCTCCGACGGCCCGTGGCGTGCTCAAGCGGCGCCACTCGTCCGACGAGGATATTGTTTGAATGGATTCAGTCTCGTCGGAATAGAAGTGGAACGGAAACGTGGCGACCCAGGTGCGATCGATCGTCACCCCCTCGTTGCTGACAACTGTCCGAGTGGGAATCGGGACATTCGCCCGGATGTCGATCGACGGAAAGGCCAGCGACAGCGCTGCCCCGATATCCCACGAGACACCGAAGATCGGTTCGTGATTGAGTTGACCGGGGAACGACGCCGGGAGCGCCGTCAGGATCGTGAGCGCGGGGCCGCGATCGAGGCTGTGGGCGCGGATCGCCCGCTCGACGCGGTGGAGTGACCGGTCGTTAAAGCGGGCCGCCGCGATCCACGCCTCCCGCTGCGCCACCATCGCCAGGAAGAATGATCCCAGCAGCCCGATCGCGGCCATAGCCACGCATCGGCAACTCGCTTTGCCTGGAAGCCGGAGCAGGCGGTCGACCAAGACGGCGACAAGAAAGGCGACGGCGAATCGCACTCCCACCTGCGTGCGGTTTTCAAAGCCCCAGGACTGCGGGGTGTAGTCGGAGAAGATAAAAATCGACTGCGCCGTCAGGAAC
Source organism: Planctomycetia bacterium (assembly GCA_037147115.1). Classification (GTDB taxonomy): domain Bacteria; phylum Planctomycetota; class Planctomycetia; order Pirellulales; family UBA1268; genus QWOP01. The sequence continues at coordinate 5,851 of JBAWVV010000190.1, forward strand.
ACCAGACAGCCGATCAGTGGCATCCGCGCGTTGGGCCGAATCGTGACCGCCGTCGTTCCCTGCGGGCCTTCGCCCGGGAGTGCCTCCGGGGACGGGGCATCGGTAGCCTCGGATGAGAACGCGTTGACGAGGAGAGAGCCGATGACGACAAGCCAGAGTGACGCCATCAGCAGCTCGGCGACGGGCAGCGTTGTGACGTACGGGATCGACTTGATTGTGATTCGCAGAGAGTCGATGCCGGCGACTTTCGTCCCCCAGAAAGCAGCGCTGAGGAGTCTCCGCGCGAGCTCTGCCGGCACGGGGATGGAGACCCTCGAATACGAGGCGCCGAACAGGACCGGCTCGATGGCCGCGTGGTACACGCCATAGAGAAGGAGGGCGGTGACGACGGGGATTATCGGGCCGATGATGCCGCGCCACGAAAGCGATTGGAGCGGAGCGACCCGGTACCGCGCGAGGACGGTCGTGAGGAAGAGCGGCACGAAGGCCTCGTACGACAGCGCCGAGAGGAGCAGAAGCGCTGCCGAAGCCGGGCCCCTCCAGAGCGACCACCCGGGCAACGTGGCGATGAGGAGCGAGCCTGCCCAGCAGCAGCCAGCCAGATTCGAGTTCATCATTGTTGAGGAGTAGACGGAGCCAGCGGCACACGGATAGACGATAGCGAAGCAGGCAGTCATCAGCGCTACCCGCCGCGGGAGGATCCGCGTCAGGGCGTGGAACACCAGCAGCACCGTCGTGCCAAAGAGCGTGAGATTGACGAGGTGGTACGGCCAGGCGGTCGTTCCGAAGGTCCAGCCGCAGACGCCGTGCAGCAGGGCCGACACGGGGCGAGCCGTCAAAACCGGCTGGCTCGACATGAGAGCCTGATAGTGCCGATACGTCGTGGTCCGGGGTGGATAAGCCAGCAACCCGAGGTCATCCCGGAGAAAGCCCCCATGGATGACGAATGGCCCGAAGAGGACGATCAACGTGGCGACGAGAAACAGGCTGTCACGGTGTTTCATCATTGGCGACGACACGGCGCTGCCCGGAGGAACATCGGAAACGGGACACCCGCGCGGGCAGGTCTCCCGTGGCGGAAAGTATCGATCGATCAACGCTCGATCGGCAACGGTCGGGGGTACCCATTCGTCGGGAAGACTGTCTGCCTCGGAATTCGTTCGGGGGGGCGTCAGCCGTCGGGGGTGTTGATGAGGTGCTGGAGCCGGGTGGCGAGCTCGGGTGGGTAGCGTGCCGGCCATGAGGCGTCGATGAGGCCGATCGCGAGCATGTCGCGAACATGCATCTTGTCTTTGTCGCGGTTCGACGTCAGCTTCATTCGCACGAGGGCCTCGAGCGCGAGCACGCGGTAGGCCTTGAACGACACGCTCTCGGCCGTATCCGGCACGGCGGCGACGTAGTCTGGCCGTACCTTCTCGCCGGCGAAGATCACGTGGACCGCGTCGCGGGCCTTCGCCTCCGGGCCGTCGAGAAACATCTCTACCCCGGCGGCATGCCGGTGGAGGAAGCCGACCGTGGCGAGCGCCGCGGCGGCCCGGCCGAGATCCTCGCGCCGCAGGACGATGTCGACATCCTGGGTGAAGCGCACGGCCGACTCGTCGACCTGCTCGACCCACGCCATCACGGCGTTGCCACCAATCACGGCGTAGGGGATTCCTGCGGCCTCGAGGGCCGCCGTCGACCGCAGGAGGCGGTCCCGCACCTTCTCCACGGCACGCTCCATCCGTTCGAGGGCCAGCAGTCCGTCATAGTCGGGCATCGGGGGGCTCCTGGGATATCCCGAGCATACCGAAACGGCAGGGGGGAGGGCCCCGCCCAGCCGCCCAAGTTACCGGCTTACCGGCTTACCGGCTTACCACGCTCCGGGCGCGACGAGGTAAGACCTTACACTCTCTTCTGTCACCCTTCCCCACCAGCTGGCCCGGCCATGACACCCGATCGCTCTCCTTCCGGCCCCGTCGTGGCCGCCGGGCTGTCGCCGGCCTGGCAGACGATCATGCGGTTTGCGTCGCTCGAAGCCGGGGAGGTCAATCGGGCCAGCGAGGTGTGGCGTGGCGCCAGTGGCAAGGTGCTCAATGTCGCGGTGGCGCTGGCCACGCTCGGGGGCGGATGCCGGGCGGTGACGGTGATGGG
>JBAWVV010000191.1:0-7970 GCA_037147115.1 Planctomycetia bacterium
CCCCCGGGGAAGGCGTTGTCCCACCCCCGGCCAAGACGCCCAATCCCACCAATCGGTCCCGGCGCCCGCGCCAAGGCCAGTCGCCCTCCCGACTTGGCGCGCTCGCAGAGGGTAAACTTGCCCCATCGGAGCCGCCTGACGATGCAACCCACCACCGCCGAGGAATTCGCCACCTTCGCGCAGAAATTGGAGCTCGTCAGCGAGCGCGACCTCGACGCCGCTTGGACGGAGCTCGGCGGGCACAACATTCCCGTCGAGGATCTCGCCAACTTGCTCCTGCGGCGCGAGGTGCTCACCGGCTACCAGCGTGACCGCCTCCTCCGCGGCGAACAGCGTGGCTACTTCTTCGGCTCGGCCAAGATCCTCTACCAGGTCGGCGCGGGCTCGTTCGCGCGGGTCTACCGGGCCGTGAACGTCAACGACGGCAGGCAACTCGCCGTCAAGGTGCTCCGCAGCCGCTACACCCAGGATGCCGAGAAGTGCCGGTGGTTCCGGCGCGAGGGGGAGATGGGGCGGCTCGTGCGCCATCCTCACATCTGCGCCATCGAGGATGTCGGGCAGGAAAACAACACGATCTACATCACCATGGAGTTCGTCGAGGGGCAGACCCTCCGCGAGCTGGTGAAGATCCGCGGGGCCCTCGATCCCGGCCGGGCGATCAATCTCCTCGACCAGATGTGCGCGGGGCTCGAATACGCCCATCGCCGCGGCATGACCCACGGCGACATCAAGGCCTCCAACATCCTCATCTCGTCGCTCGGCCAGGTGAAGCTCGTCGACTTCGGCCTGGCGCGGATCGACGCCGACACCGCCGACAAGGCCCTCAGCAATGCGAAGACCGACAAGGGGGAGAATCTGCGGACGCTCGACTACGCCACGCTCGAGAAGCTCGCCGGGATGAAAGAAGACGGCATCCGCAGCGACGTCTACTTCCTCGGGACGATGGGCTACATCGCCCTGTCGGGGGCCTCAGCGCTGGTCGACTCGCGCGATCGGGCCGTCCGCGCCGATCCGCGTCGCTACACGTCGGTCGTTCCGCTTCACACCCGGGCTCCGGGGGTGCCACGCGACATCATCGACGTCATCAACCGGATGATGATGCTCGATCCGATGGAGCGCTATCAGACGGTCTCCGACGCCCGCCGCGCCCTCGAGCCGCTCCTCGAGAAATACCCGATCGGCAGCGGCATCACCACCTCCGATCGGAGCGTTCCGACGGCGCCGGCGGGGGAGAACGGGGCCGTGGCGGCCGACGGGCTGCCGATGGTCGAATCGCCGCCGAAGAGGGCCCGGGCGATCATGCTCGTCGAAACCACCGGCCGGGCCCAGCAGCAGCTGAAAGAGTTCTTCGGGAAGCTCGGATTCCGGGTCCTCATCACGGAGAACCCACTGCGGGCCCTGGCCCGGTTCGCAACGACACCACTGCCGGCCGACTGCCTCGTGATCAGCACGCAGTCGTTGGGAGAGGAGGCGATCACCGCCTTCAACAAACTGACCACCGATCCGTTCTACTCGCAGGTGCCGGCGATTCTCCTCGTCGGGGCGAAGCAGCGGGAAATCGCCACCGAGGCGGTGGTCGATGAGCGCCGCCGCGTTCTCGTCACTCCCTTCCACACGCGCGATCTGACGTCGCTCCTCGAAGCGATCATCGGCGACGGGACGTAGCGGTCTGTGGGCTGGCGCGGGCCTGTCGAGAAAACCACTGGCGCGGCAGGGTTCCTTCGCAGAGCCCGGTGGGGTAGAGTGCAAGAGTTCTGGTGTGGTGCAGGCGGCTCGCACCGGAATCCCCGCCTCTTGCTCCCTCCCGACGCTCCCTTCCCTGCCGCCCCGCAGCCTTTCCACGGGCTGTCCGGTGCGGTAACGGTGTCTTCCCGACACCTCCTCCGCCATGGACCTGCGGTCGTACGCCACCGACGGATTCTGGGACGAACTCTTCGACGAATCGCTCCAGCCCCGACCGGGCGCCGAGCAACTCGTCCGTCGTCTCGCCGCCTTCTCGCACGGCGAGCTTGCCGCCCGGCAGCGGGCCGCCGACAAGTCGCTCCTCACGATGGGGATCACGTTCAACGTCTACGGCCACGAGGCGGGAACGGAGAAGATCTGGCCGTTCGACATCGTGCCGCGCGTCATCGACGCCCACGAGTGGACGACGATCGAGCGCGGCCTGAAGCAGCGGATCCACGCCCTCAACCTGTTCATCGACGATGTCTACAACCAGCGCCGGATCGTCAAGGATGGCGTCGTACCCGACTGGCTCGTCGACTCGGGGAAGTGCTTTCGCGGGCCGTGTGCCGGTCTGACGCCACCGCGGGGCGTGTGGTGCCATATCACCGGCACCGACCTCGTTCGTGGTGGCGACGGCTGCATGTATGTCCTCGAGGACAACCTCCGCACCCCCTCGGGGGTGTCGTACGTCCTCGAAAACCGGGAGGTGATGAAGCGCACCTTCCCGCAGCTCTTCCAGGGCCTGCGCGTCAGCCCGGTGGAGAACTACCCCGAGAAGCTCCTGGCGATGCTCGAGTACGTGGCCCCGCCGCACGCGCGCGACCCGACGGTCGTCGTCCTCACGCCGGGGATCTACAACTCGGCTTATTTTGAGCACAGCTTCCTCGCCCGGCAGATGGGGGTGGAGCTCGTGCAGGGCTCCGATCTGGTCGTCGTCGACCGGAAGGTCTTCATGCGGACAACGCGCGGGCTGGAGCGGGTCGACGTCATCTACCGGCGGATCGACGACGACTTCCTCGATCCGCAGGTGTTCCGCGCCGATTCCGTCGTTGGCGTCCCCGGGCTCATGGATGCCTATCGGGCCGGCAACGTAGCGCTGGTTAACGCGCCGGGAACAGGGATCGCCGACGACAAGGCGGTCTACGCCTACGTCCCCCAGATCATCCGCTACTACCTCGGCGAGGACGCGATCCTCCCTAACGTGCCGACATTCGTCTGCGGCGAGCCCGACCAGTGCCAGCATGTTCTTGCCAACATCGACAAACTGGTCGTGAAGCCGGCCAATGAATCGGGGGGCTACGGGATCGTCCTCGGGCCGCGGGCCACGCGGCAGCAACTCGACGACTGCCGCGATCGCATCAAGGCCAACCCTCGCAACTTCGTCGCCCAGCCGATGCTCGCCCTCTCGCGCGTGCCGACGGTCGTCGGCGATTCGCTCGAAGGGCGGCATGTCGACCTCCGGCCCTTCATCCTCTATGGCGAGGAGATCTTCGTCCTCCCCGGCGGACTGACCCGTGTCGCGCTCGTGAAGGGCTCGCTCGTCGTCAATTCGTCGCAGGGGGGTGGCAGCAAAGATACCTGGGTGGTCCACCGCCCCACGGGTGACAGTCCGGTCCCCCCGTCCCCGTCGAGCTAATCCTCTGCGCCACGCCCGGCCATTCTCTCCCTGCTCGCTCACCCCCGCCCCGCCCCACGCCGAAACCCTTCGGGAACGTCGCATGCTCTCCCGCGTCGCCGACAGCGTCTTCTGGATGAACCGCCAGATCGAGCGGGCCGAGAACGTCGCTCGGGCGATCGAGACGACGCTCGGCCTGGAGCTCGACGGGACGATCGAGACGGGGCGGCTGTGGAATGCCTTGGTCTGTGCCTTCGGCGATCAATCCGACTTCTGGGACCGCCACGGCCTGGCCGATCAGGCGCGAGTCTTCGACTTCCTCGCCTTCGATCCCGCCAATCCCAACTCCATCTACTGCTGCCTCCAGGCGGCCCGGGAGAATGCCCGTACCGTGCGCGACATGATCAGCTCCCCGATGTGGGAGGAGATCAACAAGTGCTATCTCGCCGTTCGCGGCGCCTCGGCGGCCCGGGCCGACTTCGCCGACCCGCGCGAGTTCATCGACGAGATCCAGCGGGCCAGCCAACTCATCACCGGCGCCACCGACGGCACGATGTCGCACGGCGAGGCATGGCACTTCGCCCGCATGGGCCGGCTCGTCGAACGGGCCGACAAGACGAGCCGGTTCCTCGACGTCGAGCACTTCTTCGGCGGCGAGGAGGGGGCGGGGCGTGATCCGGTGCGCTGGTCATCGGTGCTCGAGAGTGCCAGTGCCCTGGAGATGTACCGCAAGCAGTACGGGGCGGTGTCGCGCCAGGACACCGTCCGCTTCCTCGTTCTCGACCGGGCCTTCCCGCGGGCGATGCACTTCTGCCTGGTGAAGGCGGAGGAATCGCTCCTGGTCATCACCGGCGGCACGAAGGGAACCCACTCGACCCCGGCCGAACGGCAACTCGGCCGGCTCCGGGCCACGCTCGACTACGCCGACATCGACGAGATCCTCGGCGACGCTCAGGCCGGCGCACCGCGCGGCCTCCACGGCTGGATCGATGCCTTCCAAGCGCGCCTCAACGCCGCCAACGACGCAATTCACACGACCTTTTTCGCCCTCCGGCCGGTGGGGACCGTCGCGGAAGCGGGCTGAGCCGACGGTCCCCGGAGTCATTGCCCTTGTCGATCCGCATCGCCCTCCATCATCGCACCGAATATTCCTTCGACCGGCCGGTGCGCCTCTCGCCGCATGTCGTCAGGCTCCGTCCGGCCCCCCATTGCCGCACCCGGATCTTGAGCTACGCGCTCGTTGTCGAGCCGCGCGACCATTTCCTCAACTGGCAGCAGGATCCGCAGGGCAACCACCTGGCGCGGATCGTGTTTCCGAAGCCGACGCCGAAGTTCTCCCTGACGGTCGATCTCGTCGCCGATCTCGTCGCGGTCAACGCCTTCGACTTCTTCCTCGATGCCGAGGCGGAGACGTTCCCCTTCCCCTACGATCCGGTGCTGGCGGCGGAGCTCGCGCCCTACCTAAGCCCGACGGTCGGCGGCGACCTGTTCGCCGGCCTGGTTGACGCGGCGCAGGAGGCGAATCTCGTCGCCCCGCCACCGCGGACGATCGATGTCCTCGTGGCCCTCAATCGGCTCGTGTTCGAGCGGATCGGCTACCGGATCCGGATGGAAGCGGGGGTGCAAACACCTGAGGAGACGCTTGCCAGCGGCACCGGCAGCTGCCGCGACTCGGCCTGGCTGCTCGTGGCGCTGCTGCGGGCGATGGGGATCGCGGCCCGGTTCTGCTCGGGCTATTTGGTGCAGCTCGCCCCCGATCAGCCGCCGCTCGACGGTCCGCCGGGGCCGACGAGCGACTTCACCGATCTCCATGCCTGGGCCGAGGCCTATCTCCCCGGCGCCGGCTGGATCGGGCTCGATCCGACCAGCGGCCTGCTCGCCGCGGAGGGGCATCTCCCCCTCGCGGCCACACCCGATCCGGCCAGTGCGGCGCCGGTGGCAGGGCTGACCGAGCCCTGCGTGAGCACGATGGATGTCGTGATGCGCGTCGATCGGGTGGCGGAGGGGCCACGGACGACGCTCCCGTTCCCCGCGGAAACCTGGGAGCGGATCGACCGGCTCGGTCGCACCGTCGACGGCGTCCTCGCGGCCGGAGACGTGCGGCTGACCAGTGGCGGTGAGCCGACGTACATCTCGATCGACGATTACGACGGCGCGGAATGGAACATGGCGGCGCTCGGGGCCGACAAGCGCCGCCGGGCCGGGAGCCTGGCGCGCCGATTGCTTGCCGATCTCGCCCCGGGGGGCGTGCTCCTGGAATCGCAGGGGAAGTGGTATCCCGGCGAGCCGCTCCCGCGCTGGGCGCTGGAGCTCATCTGGCGCGCTGATGGCGTGCCTCTCTGGCAGCAGAGCGAGCTCCTCGCCGACGACACGACCGCCGCTGACACGGCGGCTCCTGCCGCAGCCGACCCGGGAACGATGCTCGCCGACCTTGCCGAGCGGCTGGGTGTCGATCCGGGCTTGGTCCTTCCGGCCCACGAGCAGCCGCTCATCGATCCGGCCGCCCCCGACGCGGCCCCGGTGGTCGGGCCGGCGGTGGCGTGGGTGCTGCCGCTGCTGCGGCAACGGGGGCTTGGTCCGGCTTGCTGGCGGTCGAGTGCGTGGCCGGTGCCTGTCGGGAAGGTGTTTCTGATCAATGGCGATTCACCGGCAGGTCTGCGGCTCCCGATGGGGCTTCTCCCCTGGGCAGACGAGGCGGGGCTCCGGGCAGGGACGTCGATCGTGCGGACGGCGCTCGTCGCCGAGATCCGTTCCGGCAGGCTCCATCTCTTCCTGCCGCCGCTGGAGGACACGGGGCTGTCGACGAAGGATGAGGCGGTCGATGATTGGCTCGAGCTCCTCGCCGGCATCGAGGGGGTCGCTGCGGCGCACCGCCGGGCGGTGGTGCTCGAGGGCTATGCCCCGCCGTGGGATGACCGGCTGTCGCGGCTTCAGGTGACGCCCGATCCGGGGGTGATCGAGGTCAACGTGCCGCCGGCGCGGAGCTGGGAAGAGCTCGTGCGGATCCGGGAGGCGGTCGACCGGGCCGCGCGCGTCAGTCGGCTGGGGGCGGAGAAGTTCGAGCTCGACGGCCGACACACCGGCACCGGCGGCGGCGATCATCTCGTCCTCGGTGGGCGAACGGTGGCCGACAGCCCGTTTCTTCGGCGCCCCGATCTCCTCGCCAGTCTCGTCGCCTACTGGAACAACCATCCCTCCCTTTCCTATCTCTTCGCCGGTGGCTTCATCGGCCCGACGAGCCAGGCGCCGCGCGTCGACGAGGCCCGTCACGAAAGCCTCCACGAGCTCGAGATCGCTTTCCAGGAATTGCGTCGCTCCGGCCAGCAGCCGAGCCCGTGGATCGTCGACCGGCTGTTCCGCAATCTCCTCGTCGACCTCACCGGCAACACCCACCGGGCCGAGTTCTGCATCGACAAGCTCTTCTCTCCCGACAGCGCCTCCGGCCGGCGCGGGCTGGTGGAGATGCGGGCCTTTGAAATGGCGCCGCACGTCCGGATGGGATTGCTTGCGCAGTTGGTCGTCCGTGCCCTCGTGGCCCGCTTCTGGCAAAAGCCCTGGGACGGGGAGCTCGTCCGCTGGGGAACGGCGCTCCACGACCGCTTCCTCCTGCCCCACTTTCTCCTTGCCGACTTCCGCGACGTCCTTGCCGACTTGCGGCGCAGCGGCTTCGATTTCGAGTCGTCGTGGTTTGACTGCTGGCGGGAGTTTCGCTTTCCAAAAATCGGCGAGGTGATCCACGACGGGGTGCGACTGGAGCTGCGCGGGGCCCTCGAGCCGTGGCATGTCCTCGGCGAGCAGCCGATTGGCGGGGCGACCTCCAGGCTCGTCGACAGCTCGCTGGAGCGCGTGCAGGTGGCGGTCAGCGGGGTCGTCGCGGGGCGCCACGTGATCGCCTGCAATGGCCGGCGGGTGCCGCTGGAGCCCACCGGTCGGGCGGGGGAGGCAGTCGCGGGGGTGCGGTTTCGGGCGTGGCAGCCGCCGCAGTGTCTCCATCCGACGATCCGGGTTCACGTGCCGCTGGTGTTTGACATCGTCGATATCTGGAGTGGCCGCAGTCTGGGGGGCTGCACCTGGCATGTGGCCCATCCCGGCGGCCGGTCGTACGAGACCCGTCCGGTGAACGCGCTGGAGAGCGAGAGCCGGCGCGCGAGCCGGTTCTTCGCGACGGGTCACACCCCCGGCCCGTTCACGCCGCCGCCGGAGGAGATCAATCCCGACTATCCGCTCACCCTCGACCTCCGCCGCCTCCCGCGGCGTTGACGGGGCGTGGTCGACGTTGACGTCGTCAGGCACGCCTCGGCATGATTCGTTCGTGGATTCGACATCCCCCAGCTTCGAGCAACCCGCAGGCGATGCGCCGCCCCTCGGGCAGGCGCTCGTGGAACGTGACGGCGTCTTGATCCATCGCGGGAAAGCTGACACGCCCGTCGATGTTGTCGCAATCATGCAAGAAGAGCGGAGGCCCAGGTACCCGCCAGCAGCAATCAATCCCCACGTGACAGGCCGCCCCTTTCCAGCCCTAACCCTGCAAGACCACGACGTGGCTCGGCGTGCTGACTAGGTTTGGGTGGAAGCTTGCAGACGCTTTCTTGACACGTGAACGCATGTTCACTATTCTCCATCCGTCGGG
>JBAWVV010000192.1:0-7966 GCA_037147115.1 Planctomycetia bacterium
GGGAGGCGCCACGCCAGTTCACCGCGTGCGGCGATCCGGTAGGCGGAGAGAACATTGGACCCCCGGGGTGGCGGTGCGAGTCCCCGGAACATGCCATTGATGTTGTTGACCGCGGGACCGGCGAGGGAGGCCGGATCACTTTCCACGGCAAACACCAGTTCGCCGTCGCTCGACAGCGTTCCGCTTGTGGCATCGTCAAACACCCCGCGGATCGCGGCCCGGGCCTCGGCATCGGCCGTCGAGTCCCCTTCGGCTCCGGCGGGCGTGACGTCGAAGAACGACCCGGCCGCGCCGCCGGTCTGCAGCCAAACCCGTTTGCCGGTTTGGAAATCGACTGCCAGGAGGCCCATCGGCGTGTGCGTCAAGAGGAGGCCGTCAACCGCCAGCGGAGTGCCCGCCGGCAGGAGCGGCATGTCGCGGTCGGCAAACATCTTCCGCCGCCTTTCGAGGAGGCGGCCCTCCTCTGGATGGCGGGTGAGGGGCACCCGGTAACGCGGCACAAGGAGCGGCCGGGATGCCGCGACGAGGGCATTGCGGGCGGCATCGCCGCGGTGGAGCCACCATTCGCTGGCGCGCCGACCAGCGCCGCTGGCAGGCGCACCGGCCAGCCCCTCGAGCCAGGCCGCGGCACCGCCGGCCGGATAGGTGAGCGTCACATCCCGTCCGCCGACACGCACCGGCCCCGTCCCCCGCGCCTTGCCGAGAATCGCCACGGCCGCATCCCGCTCGCCGGCGCGCCACCAGGCAACAGCGCGCATCACGGCGAGGGTCGGCTCATACTCCTCGTGCCCCGGAGCACCAGCCAGCCGTTCGAGCCAGGCTGCCGCCTCGAGTGGCCGGCCACTCTCCAGGGCGTCGAGCGCCGCGAGCATCGTCGCCCGCCTCCCCGCAGGGGTGTGAAACCAGCGCCGGGCCACGGCCACAAGAGCGACCGGATCGTCGGCCGCGATCGCCTGTTCGAGGAGCCGATCCGCGCGGGCACGGAACTGGATTTCGTAGGCCGTCCTCCCGGCCTCGGGGAGTGTTCCGAGGAGACGGCTCGTTTCCGTCTTGATGCTTCGCCAAGTGCTCTCGCCCCCCGGCGGACGAAAGAAGAAGTCGCGGTCGCCCCCGAGGATCTCGTCGACGAGCGTCGCCGAATCGCTCCAGCGTTCTTCGGTGATGAGGCGGCGGACGCGGTCGAGCTGACGCTCCTTGAGTCGGTCGGTGGGGAGCGCGACGCCCCCATCGTCGGCGCCTTCGCCAGATTCGTCGGCCGGGCTGTCGGTGTCGCCGGGGCGCGGGGGATCGGCCTCCGCGGCCGCCTCGTCGAGCGGCTCCCCCCGCGCTTCCGCCTGCTGGGCAACGGCGGAAAATGGCCACGATCCGAAGACGACCGGGGCGGTGACAGCGATCACCAGCAGGAGGGCTTGAGCGGAAAACGCCCCCCGGGCCGTCTGCCCCGGGACGGCTTCCGATCCCCGGCGAGGCGCCTTGCACCAGCCCGACCAGCGGTTCGACCGTGCCATCGCTTCCCCCGAGTCACCCAGCGGAATCTGGCCACCACCCCACACAACCTCCCAACTGGAACGACCAGGGGGCCGGTTTTCTCCCTCCCCGCCAGCAGCCGGGTATCGGGGGGAAGGACTCAAAAAGGGCTTTTTTTCAGCACCGTCTGGCGATCGCAGCGGCGTCCGAACCGCCCGTCGACTTTCTATCCTAGACCGTCCGCCAGCCGGGCAGCAAGGAAGCCACCCCACCACCACCGCAGCCCCGCGCCGCCGCCCGACCTGGATTTTCCCCGGAAATCATCGGGGTTTTGGTTTGCAATTTCATTTCCAGAGCCTCTAATCTCTGAATCCTTCCCGGCACGCGTTGCCGGGCTCGGGGCAGCGGCGGGGGTTCTGCCGCACACCAAACCTTTCCACTGGGAGACGAGTCGATGGCGAAGAAGTCGGGCAGCAAGCCGCTCACGAAGACCGAGATTCTCCGGAACATCTCGGAGTCGACTGGTCTTGCAAAGAAGGATGTGGTTCTCGTGTTGGATCACCTCACCACCGAGATCCAGAAGTCTCTCAAGGGCTCCGGCATTGGGGTGTTCTCGATTCCTGGTCTGGTGAAAATCGAGCGCCGCAAGGTGCCTGCCCGTCCCGCTCAGAAGGGGGTCAAGAACCCCTTCACAGGCGAACTGCAGGACCGCCCGGCGAAGCCGGCCAGCGTCAAGGTGCGTGTCCGCGCCCTGAAGAACCTCAAGGCAATGGTCGCCGGCTGATACCGGGAAGGCAATGGTCGCCGGCTGATACCGGGAAGGCAATGGTCGCCGGCTGATACCGGGCCGTCGGACAATCCGGCGGCAGGCCACGGTCGATGAAACAATTAGGGGCGGCGCCCGTCGGGCGCCGCCCCTTTTTTTATTCCACCGTCTCGGGCCGTTCAGCGAACCGGTATGGGGAGGCCGGCGATCCCTGCAGAGGTGGCCGCAGGCCCGCCCGATTCACACGGATAGAAGGCCGCCCAGACGGGATTGTGATCGGAGACCTCGAGGGCTCGATCGAGGGGAAGACCGAAGGTGCTTTGGAGATCGACAACGCCCCAGCGGCCGAGATACTCGGTCGTCGCGTTGCGGTCAAAAATGAGATTGTCGTAGGTCTTCGTCCGATGGGTGTTCGTGGTCACGCCGGCGACCGCCCACGCCACACCGGGCGTCTTCGCGAACCGGCCGAACTGCGGAGGGCCGGCATTGAGATCCCCCAGGAGGATGACGTCGTCCTCGTCGGGTCGGGCTGTCCGCATCGCGGCAAAGACGTCGACGAGCGCGTCGATCTCCTGCGGCACTTCGTCCGGATCGGTGTGGATGTCGACCATCCAGAAGGTGAAGGCCTTCGAGGCCGGGATGACCCTGGTGCGGAAACGGACATGCATCGGCGGCCGGTGGAGCTTGCCGCCGGGATCGGGGACGACGCCGATCGATCCCGCGTCGACCTCGATCCGGTTCATGTCGTAGAGGAAGCAGTACTGCTCCTTGCTCACCGTTCGTCCCTCGCGGGGGCCGATGATCCAGTGGTACCGGCTCCCGTCGGCGTTCACGGCATCGACGAAGCGCGGAATCACGCCGTCCGACTTGGCCCGCACCTCCTGGATGGCGACGATGTCGAACTGGCGGACAACACGGGCGAGGATTTCGACGACCTGCGGCTTGGCGATCTTCGATTCGCCGAACACCTGGATGTTGAACGAAGCGATGAGGACGGCGTCCCACGGCCTGGAGGCGGGGAGGATCGACGGCCCGGGAGCCGGTCCGCCGGCGGGCGGAGCCCCGACAGCGCCCGCCTGGGGCACGGCCTCAGCGGCGTGGGCGAAGGGGGCGGAAAGTCCGGTGAGGAGCGCCGTCGACGGTCTTGCCGCCGAGCCCGGCCCACGGAGCGTCAACCCGCCAACGAGCGACAGAAGCGCTGCCAGGGCTGCGCCCCACCGCACCATGGCCTTTGACAGGGTTCCTGCCACCCCGCCCTCCCTGGGCCGCCCGACACGGTGACAAGGTCTCCCGTCAGCGCGCCATCCGTGACGCGGCTGCAGACCCTCTCCCGGCACCCGACCCTGTCACTGGTATCGGTCGGCCGACGAGTGACGGTCGTGCCGTCTTCGCCGGCGCCGCAGGGTCGGCCCGGACCGTGGCGTCGATCTTGCCGGTTGGTCAAGAGCCGCAGGCGGCGAGGACCTCGCCGGCAAGGCGCGATAACCTCGGGTCGGGATCAGCCGCGGCCACCGTGAGAGCTGGCCGGACGGAAGCCGCCGCCGGGCCGATCCTGCCCAGCGCCCAGCAGGCCCGCTGCCGAACTTCGATGGCCTTTTCAGGGGCGAGGCAGGCTCCGAGGACAGGGACCGCCGAGCTGGCCCCCTCCCCTCCCCTTCCCAGGAGCGTGACGGCCCAATAGGCGACGAGCGGGTGATCCGCGGCCGCCAGCGAGATCAAGTCGGCGATCTGGTCCACCGGCGGAGGTCCGAGTTCCTCCAGCGCCGCTGCCGCCCACTCCCGAACGCCGTCATCGACATCGCCGCAAGCGGCGACCAGGGCCGTTGCGGCAGAAGCTGCCCCCGCCCCGGATCGGCACAGGGCTTCCGCGGCAGCGGCCCGCTCCCCGGGATCGGATCCCGCCATCCGCTCGACAATTGCCGCGATCGAAGGGTCGTGTGCGGGCATAGTTGGGAATTATCCCGGAGACGATTGTTTGCGGCGCAGCGTTGTGCCGGGATACCCGGGCCCCTTCCTGCGCCTCACAAAGCGCCTCACAAAGCGCCTCACAAAGCGCCTCGCAAAGCGCCTAACACGGGGTCCCAGAGGGGGTGGAAGGGACTCCACCGGCCGCCACCCTAAACCCTTACGGGGCAGCGATTTTAGATGAAATGGACAGGGCCGGAATCGAACCGGCGACACATGGATTTTCAGTCCATTGCTCTACCAACTGAGCTACCTGTCCGGCAGATCGGAGCGGGATTGTACCGCAGCCGTTACCCGATTCGTAGCCCCGGGCACGAAATCCCACCGTTCACTCTTCCTCCCCGCCGCTGCGGCCAGACAGGAGCATCACAAGGGTGCCGAGGAACGCGAGGCCGCCACACACCAGGGGCCCCGCGAACGCCGGGAGCAGGCCGGCCAGACCGGGCACAAAAAGCCGCAGCGCCGTGACGGCCGCCGCCCCCGCCAAACCGGCGGAAACCGCCAGGACAAACACGTTTCCGGGCCGCCCCTGTCCACGCTCCCTCTCCGGCCCGCCAAGGAGAAACCCGCGGATCGCATCGAGCGGCGACAGTCCGCGCGGAGGAATCGGGGGGGGTGACGGCCACTCCCATCCGGAAGGCCCCTCGCCCCCCACCGAGGACGTGAACACCGAGTCGCCACGCCCCCCCGCCGAGCGACGCAACGAGGGATTCCCGGAGAGCGGTGTTTGGATCCCCGAGGGATACCCGCTCGATCCTCCCCCGGAGAGCCCGGTCTCGCCCCGATCTCCACTCTCCCGCTCCGATCCCGGGCGCTCCGATCCCGGGCCAGCGGGACGACCGGTGGGCGAGGCTGCCTTCGAGGACTTGGTCCGCGCCCTCCGCCCCATCGGCACCGGGGCATCGGGGGTCCACGGACGCAACCATTCGATCACCGCATCGGCCGTGCCGATCCGCTGCACGGGATCCTTGGCCATCATCGCTTCCACCACCCGGCAGAAGGCGTCACTGACTCCGGGGGCGAATTTCTGGATCGGCGCGGGGGGCTCGGTCAGCTGCCGGCGTGCCTTGTCATGGCGTGTTCCCCCGGGAAAGGGCACCTGTCCGGCGAGGACAAAGTAGAGCGTGCATCCCAGTCCGTAGACATCGGCCGCCGGCCCGACGGTGTCGGGGGATCGGATCTGTTCCGGGGCCATGTAGTCCATCGTGCCGACCACGCGTCCCAGCCGGGTCGACTCTGATTCGAGGACTGAACCGGCAAGGCCGACATCGAGGAGCTTCGCCCGGCCGGCCGGCGTCACGAGGATGTTCCCCGGCTTCACGTCCCGGTGCACGAGCCCCTCGACATGGGCGTAGGCCAGGCCACGGGCGACCTGCGAGACGACCGCAGCGGCGGCCACCTCATCGAGCGTTCCGTACTTGAGCACCTGCTTCCGCAGATCGACGCCTTCGACGAGCTCGGTGACGAGGTAGTAGACCTTGCCGTCGTGCCCGGCATCGAGCGCACGGACGAGGTTGGGATGATCGAGCCGGCCGAGCATGCGGATCTCGCGTCGGAACGCCGCCTCGGTGTCGGGCGTCGACTTCGCCCTCGGCAGCACCTTGACGGCCACCTCGCGCCCCATCATCGCGTGCTCTGCCCGGAACACCTGCCCCATCCCTCCCTGGCCGAGCACATCGAGGATTCGGTATTGGCCGAGGGTCAGCTTCCTCCGGCCGGCGAGCATCTGCGTCGCCTGGAAGCGGGTCAGCTTTCCACGATCCACGAGCACGTCGGCCACGGCCTGATCCCAGCGTGACGACGATCCCCCTTCGCCGAGCGTCGAGCGGACGATTTCCTCAGCGGAGTCAATCGCCGTCGCGTCGACGAGCGAACTGGCCAGGGCCGTGTCCCGAAAGCGCGCAGGAGGCCCCGAGCCTGGCAGATCGCCGACCTCAGGATCGTCCCGCCCATCCCCGTCAGTGACGCCCATGGACGTAAACCTACCCTCTGGCGAACAGTGCAGGGAATCGGTCCGACCAGCCCAGCGGGAGCGGAGCCTCCAGGAACAGCCGCTCCCCAGTGGACGGGTGATCGATTGTCAGCTTTCGGGCATGGAGGGCAATCCCGAGCGGAAACGGCAACCGGGCTCCGTACCGCCGGTCGCCGACGATCGGGCAGCGGCGGAGGGCGAGTTGGAGGCGGAGCTGGTGCTTCCGCCCCGTGGAGGGCTCGAGTTCCACAAGCGAAACCTCACCGCTGCGCCGCACGACCCGCGCTTTGGCAACCGATTCCCTCCCCGGCTCATCTTCCGGAACGCTCCCATCGTCGTCCCGTCCAACGGGCCCTAGCCCTCCCCTGCCAGCCGCCCCGAGCCCGAGCCCGAGCACCCGCGGATCGGCGGGGAGAAAATCGCGCCATTCCCGCCACTGCTCCAGGGGGGCCGGAAACCTCCCCTCGGTGATCGCGACATACTCCTTGAAGACCGTGCGACTGCGGAACTGCTCGGCGAGATCCGCGGCAGAAGCGCTCGTCTTCCCAAAAACGACGACCCCGGAAACCGGCGCATCGATCCGGCTGACGACGCCGATGAACGACCTTGTTCCCCGGGCAAGCGTGTAGAGGCTTGTTTCCCCGCGCGGGGCATTGGCCGTTGGAATCCCCGCCGGCTTGACGCAAACGAGGAGGTGGTCATCCTCGTGAAGGATCACCAAGCCACGGGAAACACTCGACATGGGATCACCACCCCGTCCGCAGATCATTCTCGCAAGTCGATCGCCTCGTCGTCGGCAACTGGCCAGCGCGGCCGGTTGGGACATTGAGGCCGTCCCGCCGCCGGACGAGGCTGAAGCGACGGCACCACGCCGCCAACCCCACGAATCCCTCGAAGCCTACGTTCTCCGGCTCGCCCGGGCAAAAGCAGAGGCGGTCGTGGCCACCGGGGTGCGGGGGCTGATTCTTGCCTGTGACACGCTCAGCGAGGTCAATGGCAGGGAGTTGGGGCAAGCCGCGGATCGGAGCGAAGCCCGCCGCATGCTCGAATCCCTGTCGGGCAAAAGGCATCGTGTGGTCACTGGGGTGTGCCTGTGGCACCACCCAATCTGCCCCCCGCTCTCGGCCACCGACGAGAGCCAACTCGAAATGGGCCCGCTCGATAACGACTTCCTGGAGTGGTACCTCGACAGCGGATTGTGGCTTGGCAAAGCCGGAGCCTGCGGATTTCAGGACGAACGCTTGCCCCTTCGACTCATCGCCGGCAGCCCGTCAAACGTCGTCGGCCTGCCGCTGGAACTGATCGGTCGAATGATCGCCGAAAGCCAGGGACGAGCCCCAAAATAGGGCTGGACGACGCCGAAGCGCATAAAAAAACCGACCCCCGCGAGCATAGCTCACGGGGGTCGGCGTATAAAAATCCGGCGATACCTACTCTCGCGCTTTTGGCACTACCATCGGCTCTGGAAGCTTAACTGCCGTGTTCGGGATGGGAACGGGTGTGACCTTCCAGATATGGTCACCGGATATTTCAGGAGCCCTGGGCCGCGAAGCCGGCACCCTTCCAAACGGAGGGGCTGGGCATCACGCCCCAGGGCAATATTGTTGGTCGTGGTAAATTGGCATGTTCCGGAGAGGGAGCAGCTATCCTGTTCCCATCTTTCCGAAAGCACTCGATACGAGTGGTCAAGCATTCGTCCGTTAGTACCGGTTAGCTAAATGCATTACTGCACGTACACGTCCGGCCTATCAACCTGGTCGTCTTCCAGGGGACTTTCGGGTATACACCCTACGAAA
>JBAWVV010000193.1:0-7879 GCA_037147115.1 Planctomycetia bacterium
CCCCCAGAGGAATGCCCGATGAGCCCGCTTGCCGCTGCGATCCCCTCCCCTGCCCCGACCGCCCGGCAGCCGCTCCGCCTGGTGATGCACGGTGCCGCGGGGAGAATGGGGCAGCGGATCATCGCCTGTGCAGGGGCGGAGCCGGCGCAGTGGATGCTCGTGGCGGCAGTCGACCGGGCCGGTCACCCGCGGACCGGGACCGATGCCGGGACCCTCGCCGGAGTGACGGCGGCCGGTGTCGCCATCAGCGACGGCTGGACCTGCCCGGCCGATGTCGTCATCGATTTCTCCCTCCCCGGCGCCGTGGCGGCGATCGCCGCGGCCTGCGTCGCCCGGAAGGTGCCGCTGGTCGTGGCAACCACCGGCCTCGAGGTCTCCGACCAAACGGCGATCCACGAGGCCGCCAAGCAGATCGCCATCCTCCAGTCCCCATCGATGAGCTTGGCTGTGAATGTGGCGATGGATCTGGTGTCGCGGGCCGCGGCACTCCTCCAGCGCAGCGGCGTGCGGACCGATGTCGAGATCATCGAGTGCCACCACCGCCACAAGGAGGATTCGCCGAGCGGCACGGCGCTGAAGTTCGGCAGCCTCGTCCAGGATGCGATGAGGCAAACGCGGGCCGCCCACGGCCGCGAGGGGCGCCCCGGCGCCCGGCCGGCCGACGAAATCGGCTACCACGCTGTCCGCGCCGGCGACAACCCCGGCGAGCACACGATCCTCTTCGGCCTCGAGGGGGAATCGCTCTCGGTCAACGTCCGGGCGACCAACCGCGATTGTTACGCCCGGGGGGCGCTGGCCGCCGCGGCGTTCCTCGCCGGGAAGCCGGCGGGGCTGTACTCGATGCGCGACGTCCTCGGGATCGCCTGAAGCCCCGCGCGTGCCCCCGGAGGAACAGGTGTCCCGCGCCCGGGCGGCCCCGGCTACAATTTCACCTCAGGAGGCCCGCGGGGATTGGGCCCTTGCTTCCAGGCTCGACGCCCCCGCCCGAGGCTTTTCTTTTTCTGCAGGAAACAGCATGCGATTCAAAGCTTGGCTCCGATCGATCACGATGCTCGGCTTGATGGTCGGCTCGATGCTCCTCGGAAACGGCGTGCCGGCGGACGATTTCCCCGTGCCGCCGAACACCGAGAAGTCGACCGAGGTCCCGATGGATCCGGCTGAGGTCTGCCGGACAGCAAAGCTCCCGCCGGGCTTCGCACTCGAGGTGTTCGCCGCCGAGCCCGACGTCCAAAACCCGATCGGCCTGTGTACCGATGCACGAGGCCGGGTGTGGGTGGCGGAGAACTTCACTTGGGCGGGGAGCAACCTCGGTGGGTGGGATGACACGCTGCGCGACCGGGTCACGGTGCTCACCGATACCGATGGCGACGGGAAGCACGACGAGCGGACGGTGTTCTGGGATGGCGGCACGCGGCTGACGAGCGTGGCGGTGGGGCTCGGAGGGGTGTGGGTGATCGACCTCCCCCATCTCCTCTTCATCCCCGATCGCGACGAGGATCTCGTCCCTGATGGCCCCCCCGAGATCGTCCTCGACGGCATCGACGAGAAGAGCGTCGGCCACACCCCGTGCAACGGCCTGAAGTGGGGGCCGGATGGCTGGCTGTGGGCCCGACACGGAATCCAGGCAACGTCGCGGATCGGCGTTCCGGGGGCGGGGGATTCGCAGCGGGTGGAGATCAACACCGGCGTGTGGCGCTACCATCCCGGCCGCAAGGTCGTCGAGGGGGTGATCTCCGGGATGACAAACTCCTGGGGCACCGACTTCGACGAGCATGGCGAGGCGTTCGTCATCAACACCGTCATCGGCCACCTCTGGCATGCCGTCCACGGGGCGCACACCGAGCGGATGTATGGGACGGATCTGGAGTCAAATGTTTACGACCTCGTTCCGCAGGTAGCCGACCACGTCCATTGGGACACCGGCGAGAAGTGGAGCGACATCCGCTTCGGCGTCTCCGACAAGACGAGCGTTGCCGGAGGGGGCCACGCCCACATCGGCCTGATGATCTACGGCGGCACGAACTGGCCGCGGGAGTACCGCGGCGGGGTGTTCACGCTCAACCTCCATGGCCGGCGGCTCAACCACGACGTTCTCAAGCCGCTCGGGGCCGGCTACACCGCGGCGCACGGCGAGGATCTCTGTTTCATCGCCGATCCGTTTTATCGCGGGATGGATCTCGTCAGTGGCCCCGACGGCGGGGTCTTCATCGCCGATTGGTCCGACACCGGCGAGTGCCACGATCATGACGGCGTCCATCGCACCAGCGGCCGGATCTACAAGCTCGTCTACGGTGCCCCGCGGACCCCAGCCCGCGTCGATGTCACCGGGCTCGAAGGGACGGCCTTGCGCGGCAATCTCCTCGTCGCTGATCAGTGGTGGAGCCGCGCGGCGGTGCGCGAGTGGCAGAGGCGGGCGCTGCGGGGAGACGACCTCGCTGCCGACCTCGCCTGGCTCCGCGGGCGCGCCGCCGAGGCTGCCGATCCCGCTCATCGGCTCCGGGCCCTGTGGGCCCTGGCCGCGATCGACCAGCCGGCGGTGGCTCTCGATGAGGCCTTCCTGCTAGCGCGGCTCGACGACCCCGATCCGTTCGTGCGCAGCTGGGGGGTGCGGCTGCTGGTTGACGCCTGTTCGCCGGGGGGCCGGCAGCCCTCTGCGGTGGCGGTCGAGAGGCTGGTGGCCCTGGCCGGCACCGATCTGGCTGGCCCGGTTCAGCTCCATCTCGCCTCGGCGGTCGGTCGGCTCGCCGACGCTCCCGCCTGGGATCTCGCCGGAGCGCTCGCCGCCCACGACACCTTCGCCACCGACGCCCAGTTTCCCAAGCTCGTGTGGTTTGGGCTGGCGCCGTCGGTCGCTCGGCATCCCGATGCGGCGGTGGCCCTCGCCGGCACCGCAGCGCTGCCGCAGCTGCGCCGCAACCTCGCCCGGTGGGTTGCCGGGCGGGTCGACGAGCGCCCCGACCTCGTGGCGGCGCTCCTGCAGTCCGCGGTGGCCGGGGATCCCGGGCGGCGCCATGACCTCGTCACCGGTCTGGCCGACGGCCTGCGGGGCTGGCGACAGGCCTCCCCCCCGGCCGGCTACGCAGAGCTGTCGGCAACGCTTGCTGCCTCTCCTGATGAGGCGACCGTTCAGGCCGTCCGTGAGCTCGACGTCCTCTTCGGCGCGGGGCGTGGCATGGAGACGGTGCGGCAGGTGGCCCTCGATGGCTCGGCCGAGCCCGAGGCCCGACGCCAGGCGGTGCGGACGCTCGTGGCGACGGTACCCGAGGATGGCGCCACGCTTCTTCAGGGGCTTCTGGGAGACCGTCCCGTGATCGCCGAGGCGCTGGCGGGACTGGCCCGCTACGACCATCCCGATACCCCGGAGAAGGCCCTCGGCCCGGCGGGGATCTTTGCCCCGGCCGACCGGGCGGCGCTGGTCGATCTCCTCGCCTCGCGACCGGCCTACGCCGCGAAGCTCCTCGACGCCGTCGAAAAGGGGCAGGTCCGGGCCGAGGAAATCTCGGCCTTTCATGCCCGGCAGATCGCCGATTTCGGCGACGCGGCGCTCGCGGAGCGGCTCGGGAAGCTGTGGGGACAGGTGCGCGTCAGCGCGGCCGACAAGAAGGAGCTCATCGAGCGCTGGCGGAACGAGCTCTCGGCCGACGTCATCGCGGCCGCCGATCGGGGGCACGGCCGAACGCTGTTTGCCAGGGACTGCGCGAGCTGCCATGTCCTGTTCGGCGAGGGGCGCAAGCTCGGCCCCGATCTGACCGGCTCCAACCGCAGAAACCTCGACTACCTCCTCGAGAACGTCATCGATCCCGGTGCCAGTGTCGGCGCCGACTTCCGCGCGGTGTCGTTCATTCTCGCCGACGGCCGGGCGCTGACCGGCGTGATCAGTGCGGCCGACGACCGGACCCTCACCATTCAGACCGCCCAGGCGCCGATTGTGCTCGACCGCCACGACATCGCCGAGCAGGTGGTGCAGCAGCAGTCGCTCATGCCCGAAGGTCTGTTCTCGAAGCTCTCGGACGATGATGTCCGCGACCTCGTCGCCTACCTGACGTCACCCGATCAGGTTCCCCTGGCGGACGACAAGACGGCAGCCTCCGGCACGCCTTGAGCAGGCGCGCCGGAAGCCCCGGCGAAAGCAGCGCGCGGGGGTGAAAGTCTTGGACTGCCGCCAGATTGCGTTGGGAGGGTACATTTTCCGGCATCCGCCGCTCGGGCGGAGGCATGGCGGGCTTGCAGGAGTGGCACGTGGCGGACGACGATCGGCTCATCGTGCAGACGAAGCTCCTCTACCGCGGCCCCA
Organism: Planctomycetia bacterium; assembly: GCA_037147115.1. GTDB lineage: Bacteria > Planctomycetota > Planctomycetia > Pirellulales > UBA1268 > QWOP01. The sequence goes on from JBAWVV010000193.1 coordinate 4,295, forward strand.
ACCGCTGGTCGGCGCTGCCGGTCCATGAGGTGGAGGTCGACGCCGGGAGTCTGGCCGAATGGTCTCCCCGCAGCGATGCTCCCGCCATGGGCAGGATCGGCGGATGGCGGGAACGCCTCGAGACGACCCCCTACGAGGTCGCCGTGGAGCGGGCTGCGACCGGTGAATCCCCGCCGCGGCGGGCCGGCCCGTCCTTCGACGAGCTCGCCACGGCCTCCGGCCCCGGGCCGGTCCTCCTCTGGCTCGAGGCCACGCTCCTAGCGACGGCCGGGATCGTGCCCCGTTTCGCCCGTTGGGTGGGCGGGGGGCGGAGATTTCGCCTAGCGGTCGAGCTCGACGACGAGGAGGTGTCGGCCGCCGCGCTCGAGCTGGCGCGGAAACTGTTGCTGACGGCGATCGACGACGGCCCGGTCGACGTCGGGGAGGAGCTGGCAACATTCGCCGAATTCGCCGACGACGCGCGGCTGGGACCGAGCACGCGGGCCATCGTCCGCGCCGCCCAGGCCCGGGGCATCCCCTGCCGCCGCGTCACCGACAACAGCCTCTGCCAACTCGGCGAGGGGGTGTGGAAGCGACGGATCTGGACCGCCGAGACCGACGCCACCGGCGCCATCGCCGAGGCGCTGGCGCAGGACAAACAGATGACCCGCATGCTCCTCGAGCAGGTCGGAGTGCCGGTGCCGCGTGGCCGGGTGGCGACGAGCGTCGAGGAGGCCTGCTTGGCCGCCGCTGAGCTCGGCTTCCCCGTCGTCGTCAAACCACGCGACGGCAATCACGGGCGCGGCATCTCGTTCGGGGTCCGTGACGACGACGACATGCACGAGGCGTTCGAGATCGCCATCCGCGAAAATCATCGCCGCTCCGGCGGCGTGATTGTCGAGCAGTTCGCTCATGGCGTTGCCCATCGCCTCCTCGTCGTGGGGGAGCGGTGCGTGGCGGCGGCCCGTGGTCAGAACGACGTCGTCGTCGGCGATGGTGTGCGCACGATCCGCGCGCTCGTCGACGACGCCAACCGCGACCCGCTCCGTGGGCCGAACTTCACCGACATCCTCTCGGTCATGAAGCTCAACGATCTGGCGGTGGGGCTGCTGCGGCGGCAGTCGCTCGAGCCGGGGAGCATCCCCGCCGTGGGACGCCGTGTGACGATCAAGGTCAACGGCGACCTGACCACCGACGAGACCGACGAGATCCATCCCGACGTCGCCCGTCACGCCGTCCTCGCCGCCCGGGCCGTCGGGCTCGACATCGCCGGCATCGATCTGGTCGCCGAGGAGATCGGTCGCCCCCTGTGGGAGCAGCGCGGGATGGTGATCGAGGTCAACGCCGGACCGGGGATGTTCATGCACATCGCCCCGAAGCACGGGAAACCTCGGCCGGTGGGGGAGGCGATCGTCGACTTGATGTTCAAGGGGGAGGACGATGGTCGCGTGCCGGTGATCGCCGTTGCCCATGGTCCGGTGGCTGGGGAGGTGGCTGGGGCTGTGGCCGGTTTTCTCCGCGGAGGGGGTATCGTCGCCGGGATGGCTGCCGGGACGCGGATCGATGTGCCGGGGCAGGCCCCGTATGAGTTCCCCGGTTCCGATCGCGACCGCGCGATCGCGCTGCTGGCCCATCCGCACGTCGAGGCGGTGATCCTCGTGAGCCGGCCGGCCGACGCGGCGATCGAGGGGCTTGCCACGCTCCACTGCGAAGTCGCCGTCCTCGCGCCGATCGCCGGTCCCGACGATGCCGCCTCGGGGCCGATCGATCCCGCCACTGCCACGTTCCTCCACGCGATCGAGCCAGCCGGCGTGGCGATCCTCGACGCGGCGGCCCCCACGGCCGACGCGATCCTCGCCTCCGTCGGCTCGCGGGTGGTCCTCGTCGTCGACGGGCCGGTCGGGGGGGCGGTCGCTGCCCGCGTCGGTGCCCATCGGATCTCCGGTGGACGTGTTGTCCACCGCACTGGCACGGTGGCCAGGTTATGCGTTGGGCGGGCCGAGCACGATCTCTCCGCCGCTGATCTCGCGGCGGTCATCCCGGCACTTCCGGCCGGCATCGGCGGGGCTGTGGCGCTGGCGGCGGTGTGGGCGGCGGGGCTCCTCCCCGGGGATCGGCTCATCCCCCCCGGCCCGATCGCGGCCCGACTGCGGTTCGCCGCGGGAGGTGGCGATGCGTGAGCGTTGTATCGACCGTCGACGGCCGCCGGCGATGTCGCGGCGCGGGTTCCTCGATCTGTCGGTCGGCGGGGCGGCCGGCGGTGGTCTCGGGCTCACGCTCGGCGGCCTCCTCCGGGCCCGCGTCGCAGGCGCCGAGCTGGCGGTGGCCCGCCCCATCCGCGCCTGCATTCTCCTCTTCTGGTACGGCGGCCCGAGCCATCTCGACACGTTCGACATGAAGCCGTCGGCCGCTGCCGACATCCGCAGCGAGTTTGCCTCGATCTCCACCGCGGTACCCGGCGTGCAGATCTGCGAGCACCTCCCGGGGCTGGCCCGGGTGATGGACAAGATCGCGATCGTGCGGAGCATGCACCACGAGGCGAATCTCCACGATTCGGCTTCGATCCATGCCCTCACCGGCCGGCCCCTCGAAGGACCAGACCGGGAGCTGTTCGTGCCGACGCGGCAGTTCCATCCCTCCCATGGGAGCGTTGTCTCGGCCTTCAATCCGGCCCCGGTCGGCGAGGTGCCCTTCGCCTCGCTGCCGCATGTGTTCCGCAATGTTCATCCTGTCCCCTGCCAGGGGGCAGGCTTCCTCGGGGCCGCACACGACCCGCTCCTGATCGACGTCGATCCGGTCGCGCGGAGCTATCCGGTCGATGCCCTCCTGCCGCGCGCGGGCGCTGATGCCGGTCGTCGTGCCAGCCGTCTCGGACTTCTCGAGGCCCTCGATAACGCCACCACGGCGGTGCCCGGGGCCAATCCCTTCTCCGCCTTCACCGAGCGGGCCTGTGGCCTCCTTGAATCGAAGGCGATCCGCGAGGCGCTCGACGTCTCGCGCGAGCCGGAGCGTGTCCGGGAGGCCTACGGCTTCACCGCCGATCCGCTGTCCGCCGGCGAGGTCAACGGCGGCGGCGGCGAGATGGGGGTGGCGCGGCAGATGCGGGGGCAGAATCTCCTCGTGGCCCGGCGGCTGGTCGAGGCGGGGGTGCCGTTTGTGAATGTCTACGACTACCGCCAGCAGGGGCAAAACTGGGACGCCCACGTCAAGTGCGCCAGTCAGCACAAGAACCATCTCCTCCCGATCGCCGATCGGTCGCTGGCCGCGCTGATCACCGATCTTGACCAGCGCGGCCTCCTCGAATCGACGCTCGTCGTGGCGATGGGGGAGTTCGGAAGGACGCCGAAGATCAATTCCGGGGCCGGCCGCGACCATTGGCCCCACTGCTATTCGGTGCTCTTGGCCGGCGGCGGGATCCAGGGAGGGGCGATCCACGGGGCGAGCGATCGCAGCGGCGCGTTTCCGGCGGCCGATCCGGTCACGCCTGGGGATCTGGCCGCGACGATTTTCTGGCGATTCGGGATCGATCCTGCCCGGGAGATCCACGACCCGCTCGGCCGCCCCTGGCCAATCGCCACCGGCTCACCCATCCGGGCGATCTTCTGA
>JBAWVV010000194.1:0-7871 GCA_037147115.1 Planctomycetia bacterium
GGGCGTGGTGGCGGAACGATTCCCTGCCGGGGGGAACAGGCCGACCCGGCGGACGTGCTCAACGTACCCCCCGGCGGAGGCGGACGCCGAGTCCCCGGAGGAACCACCGCTTTTTTTTGGGGCGGGGGCCTGCCGGGCTTGGAGTTGAACTCCCCGGCGCGCGGCCGGAGCGGCGTTCCGCGCGGATTTGCAATGCCCCCACGGCGAGGGTTAATTGAAGGGTTGGTTGTCACGGGCGTCTGCTGCCCCCACCCGGCCCTCCATCCCATGCGTTTTCCGTCCCTGGTGCTCCGCAACATCACGCGGCGACGCTTTCGCACCGGGCTCACCCTCCTCGCCCTGGCGACGGCGATGGCGGCGATCGTCTCGCTCCTCGGGATCGCCAACGGCTTTCGAAAGTCGTTCGCCGACGTCTACGACGCCCATGCCGTCGATGTCGTCGTTTCCCGGCAGGGCTCGGCCGACCGGTTGAGCAGTGCGGTCGACGCGGCCGTCGTGGCCCGAATCGCCACCTTGCCGGCTGTTGATCGGGCGGCGGGAGTGCTCCTCGACACGCTCTCGCTGGAGAAGGAGGGGGTGTATGGCATCCCCACGATGGGGATTGCCCCCGATTCTTGGCTCCTCGCCGATTTCGCCCCGGCTGCCGGCCCTGGGGAAAACGCCGCGCCGCTGCGCTTCAGCGCCGCGCAGGAGATCCTCCTCGGCAGCAATCTCGCCGCGCGTCTGGGCGTCCGGGCCGGCGGCGGGCTGACGCTGTTCGACGAGGCTTACCGGGTGGCGGGCGTGTTTCACAGCCCGAGCGTGTGGGAGAACGGTTCGATGATCATGCCCCTGGCAACGCTCCAGGGGATCGCCGACCGACCGGGGCAGGTGACGTATGTCAACGTCGTGCTGCGGCGCCCGCTCGCCGCCGGCGGGCTCGACGCGGCGGTGGCTCAGATCGACGCCCTCGACCCACGGCTGCTGGCCCTGGGGACGGGGGAGTTCGTCCAGACCGATACGCGCATGAAGCTCGCCGAGGCGATGGCCTGGATGACGTCGATCGTGGCGATCGCGATCGGCGGGATCGGCACGCTCAACACGATGATGACGAGCGTCCTTGAACGGACGAAGGAGATCGGCATCCTCCGCGCCATCGGGTGGCCACGGCGGCGGGTCGTTGCCATGATCCTCCTCGAGTCGTGCGCGCTGGCCGTCTGCGCCGCGCTCCTCGGGGCCCTCGCCGCCATCGTCTTCACCGGGCTCCTCGCGCGGGCCCCGGCGGCGGCCGGGATCCTGGCGCCGGCCATCGACGGCTCGATCCTCGCCAGGGGTTTTCTGATCGCCCTCGGGATCGGCCTGCTCGGTGCCTGGCTCCCGGCGTGGCGTGCGGCCAGGCTGCTCCCCACCGAGGCGTTCCGCGAACAGCCGTGACCCCCGACGAGATCATGAAGCACGACAACGACCGGCGCGCGGCGCACGAGACGGCCGCCGCGAACGGGCGGCACGGCTCTCCCGCCGGGACCGGCGGCGACACCCCGGGCGAGGAGCCGCTGGCGATCGTCGGCATCGGCTGCCGGTTTCCCGGCGGGGCTGACGACTGGCCTGCCTTCTGGCAGCTCCTCGAGGAGGGGCGCGATGCCGTCGTCGAGACGCCCGAAGACCGCTGGAGCCGGGCGAAGTTCTTCGCCGCCGGGCGCGCCAGACCGGGGAAGATTCAGGGCCGCTGGGGGGGCCATGTCGCGGGCATCGACGACTTCGACCCGCACTGCTTCGGGATCTCCCCGCGCGAGGCGGCCGGCATGGATCCGCAGCAGCGGATGCTCCTCGAGGTGGCCTACCGGGCGATCGAGGATGCCGGCATGCCCCTCCGCCGCATCGCCGGCCAGCCGGTGGCCGTGATGGTGGGGATCTCGAGCTTCGATCATGCCGTGGCGACGCTCAGCCTCCGCGACCGGGGTGTTATCGACGCCTACAGCAACACCGGCGGCTCGTCGAGCATCGCCGCCAATCGGATCTCCTACTGCTTCGATCTCCGCGGCCCCAGCGTGGCCGTCGACACGGCCTGCTCGTCGTCGCTCGTCGCCGTCCATCTGGCCTGCGAGGCGGTGCGCCGTGGCGAGGCCCGGATGGCGCTGGCCGGGGGTGTCAACGCGATTCTGATGCCCGATTTTTCCGTGGCCTTCAGCCAACTCGGTGTTCTCTCGCCCGATGGTCGCTGCCAGACCTTCGACGCCCGGGCCAACGGCTACGTCCGCAGCGAGGGAGCGGGGATGGTGCTGATCCGGCCGCTGGCCGACGCGCTGGCCGACGGCGACCTCATCTACGCCGTGATCCGCGCGACGGGGCTGAATCAGGACGGGCGGACCCCCGGACTCACCGTCCCCAGCCGCGAGGCCCAGGAGGCGCTGGTGCGCGACGTCTGCCGGAAGGCGGGGGTCGATCCGGCGGAGATTCAGTATGTCGAGGCCCACGGCACGGGAACGCCCGTCGGCGATCCGATCGAGGCCAATGCTTTGGGGGCAGTGCTCGGCCGGGGCCGTCCCGCCGACCGTCCCTGCTGGATCGGCTCGGTGAAGACCAACATCGGCCACCTCGAGGCCGCGGCCGGCATCGCCAGCCTCATCAAGGTGACGCTCTCGCTGCACCATCGACGGATCCCCGCGCACCTCCACTTCCACGATCCGAATCCCGCCATCGATTTCGCCGCGCTCGGCCTGCGCGTTCCTACCGGCACGATCGATTGGCCCGCGGGCCCGCCCCGGCTGGCCGGTATCAACGGCTTCGGCTATGGCGGCGCCAACGCGCATGTCGTCGTCGGGGAGGCGCCGCCTCCGGCCGCCGCGGCCGAGCCGGTGGCGCCGGCGATGTCGCGGTCGATCGTGCCGATCTCGGCCCGCAACCGCCGCTCCCTGGGGAGCTTCGCCGCCCGGCTTGCCGACTGGGCTGCCGCCAGCGCCGCGGAGCTCGACGAAATCGCCGCTTCCCTGGCCCATCGCCATGCCGCCGGGCCGGCCCGCGCGAGCGTCGTTGCCGCCGACCGGGAAGGCCTCGTAGCGGGGCTGCGCGGGCTGGCGGCCGCGGCCGATCCGCCGGTGACCCGCGAGGGGACGCTGTCGCCGGCGGCGATCGCCTTCGTCTTCAGCGGGCAGGGGCCGCAGTGGTGGGGCATGGGGCGGCGACTCCTCGCGGAGAACGCTCTCTTCCGCGCCTTGCTCGAGCGCTGTGACGCCGAGTTCGCCCGCTGCGGTGATTGGTCGCTCCTGACGGAGCTCGGCCGGGATGCCGCCACCTCGCGGATGCAGCAGACGCGGATCGCGCAGCCGGCGATCTTCGCGATCCAGGCGGGGCTGGCCGCGGTGTGGCGCTCGTGGGGCATCGTGCCGGCGCGGTGTGTGGGGCACAGCGTCGGGGAGATTGCAGCTGCCCACGAGGCGGGAGTGCTCTCCTTCGAAGATGCCTGCCTCGTCGCCTACCACCGGGGTCGGACGATGGATCTCGCCTCGTCGCAGGGGGGAATGATCGCCGTCGGGCTGGCGCCCGGGGAGCTGGCGCCATGGCTGGCCGACTGCCGTGACGACGTCTCGATCGCCGCGGTCAACGGGCCGACGTCGCTGACGCTCTCGGGGGCGGCCGCCGTCATCGAGCGGCTCGCGGTCGGCTTCGAGGGGGCGGGGATCTTCTGCCGCCGGCTGGCGGTCGAATACGCCTTCCACAGCCCCCTCATGATGCCGGTGCGCGACGAGCTCCTTGCAGCGCTGGCCGGCATCCACCCACGGCCGGCCGCGATTCCGCTGGTCTCCACCGTCACCGGCGCGGCGATCGCTGGCGGGGAGCTCGACGGGGAGTATTGGTGGCGCAACGTCCGCCAGCCGGTGCTGTTCGCCGACGCGATGCGCGTTCTGGCGGAGGCGGGAACGCGCGTCGCCATCGAGGTGGGGCCCCATCCGGTCCTCGCCTACGCGATCAACGAGTGCTTCCAGGCCGCCGGCCTCCCCGTCGAAGTGATCCCCTCGCTCCACCGCGAGGTTGACGACGTCGAAGGGCTCCTCGGGAGTCTCGGCCGGCTCCACACGCTCGGCCTCGACATCGAATGGTCGCGCCTCCACCGGCGCCCGCGCCGCCGCCTGCCACTGCCGCCGGAGCCGTTTCAGCCGCAGCCGCTGCACAGCGAGTCGCTCGAGGCCCGGGAGTCGCGGTTTGCCGCCATGACGCACCCCCTGCTCGGTGTCCGCACCAACGGCCCGACGCCGCGCTGGGAATGCCGCATCGATCTTAAGCTCCAGAGCTATCTCCACGATCATCGCGTCCGCGGCGCCTGCCTCCATCCCGCCGCGGGCTTGGTTGAGGCGGCCATCGCCGCGGCCCGCGATCTGGCTGGCGGGGAGCCCGGGCCGGTGCGGCTGGAGCGCCTCCAGCTGCATGAGGCCTGCCTTCATGCCGAGGGGGAGCCGCGCTGGATGGAATGCGACTACCTGCCCGACCGCCGCAGCCTTGTCTTCTCCCACCGCGGCGTCGATGACGGCGACTGGCGCCGACTCGCCACGATCGGCCTGGCCACCGACACCGAGGCGGGCTTGGCGGCGCTAGAGCCAATCGCGGACGTGCGACAACGGTGCCCGGAAGCGTTCGATCGGGAGCGGCTCTATGCCTACTGCCAGCGGCTCGGGCTCGCCTACGGGGCGCGGTTCCAGGGGCTCGTTGCGGGCGTGCGGCGCGCGGGGGAGGCGGTCGGCGAGGTCGTGCTCCCGGCTGACGTCGAAGCCGAGGGGGGGGAGTATCTGGTTCATCCCAGCCTCCTCGACAGTTGCTTCCACGCGATGATCGCCGCCGACCGCGATTTCGATCACACCGTCTCGGGCCTCTTCCTCCCCCACGAGATCCGTGAGATCCGCTTCCTCAAGCCCCCTGGCACCCGGGGCACCGTCCATGCCCGGATCGTGGCCCGGACCAGCGACGTCATGGAGGCCGACATCGATCTCCTCGACGGCGACGGGCGGCCGAGTGTCACGATCCGCGGGTTCGTCAGCCACCGCGTCGCCGGCTCGGCGCCAACCGAGTCGGCCAGCGATCTGATCTACCGACTCGACTGGACGCCCCAGCCCGCCGCGCCGGCCACAAGCCCGGCGTTGCCTGGCCGCTGGCTCCTGTTCGCCGACGAGGGAGGCTTGGGGAGGGCGCTGGCCGAAAGCTTGGCGGCGCGCGGCGACGCGCCGATCGTCGTCCACCGCGGCGCGCCGTTGGCGGCCCGGGGCGACGGGGAGTTTGTCATTGATGCCGACAACCGAGGAGACTTCACTCGCCTTCTCGCCGCTGTCGGTGAGGAGCCGCTCGCCGGCGTGGTCTATCTGTGGGGCCTCGACGCCCCCGCCACCGAGGGCCTCACGACCGCTGCCCTCGAGGCGAGCGCGGTGCTGACCTGCCGGGGGCCGCTCCATCTTGTTCAGGCTTGGGAGGAGGCCGGTGCGGCGCCCACCCTTTGCTGCTTTGTGACCGCAGGCGCCCAGCCTCCCCCCGACGCCCCTGAGCCGCTCCAGGTGGCGCAAGGAGCGCTTGTGGGGATGGCGCGGGTCGTGGCCAACGAGGTCGGCCGGCTGCGGACGAGGCTGATCGATCTGCCGGCGCTGCCCCTGCCGGCGCTTGACGCCTTCGTTGCCGAGCTCCTTTCCGGGTCGGCAGAAGACGAAGTGCTGCTGCGGCCCGACGGGCGGTGGGTGCGGCGCTTCCACCCTCTGCGTGACCTCGACGCCTGTCCGGCGGCCCGGGCGACGCTCCCGGCGCGCCTCGAGGTGACCGACACCGCAGGGATCGACGATCTCGCCCACCGGCTCTTCCAACCCCGGCCCCTCGACGCCGGTGAGGTCGAGATCGAGGTCTGCGCCGCGGGGCTGAACTTCAGCGACGTCATGAAGGCCCTCGATCTCTATCCGGGTCTCCCTCCCGGCCCGGTGGCGCTGGGGAGCGAGGTCTCGGGGACGATCAGCCGCGTCGGTCCCGGCGTCACCCGATGGCGCGTTGGCGAGGCGGTGATGGCAGTGGCACCGGGGGGATTCGCCACGCACGTCGTCGTCTCCACGGCGCTTTTGGCCCGCAAGCCGGCCAACCTCTCGCATGACCAAGCGGCCGCGCTGCCGATCGCGTTTCTGACCGCCATCCACGCCCTCCATGACTGCGGTCGGATCCGGGCCGGCGAGTCGCTCCTGGTCCATGCGGCCTCGGGGGGGGTGGGGCTCGCCGCAATCCAACTGGCCAAGCTGGCCGGGGCGCGGATCCTGGCGACGGCCGGGAACGACGAAAAACGCGCGTGGGTGCGCCGCGCCGGGGCAGAGCACGTGATGAGCTCGCGGAGCCTGGCGTTCGCCGACGAGTCGCGGCGGATCGTGCCGGAGGGGCTCGACCTCGTGCTCAACAGCCTCCCCGGGGAGGCGATCGCGCGCGGCATCCAGGCGCTGGCGATCGGCGGCCGGTTCCTCGAGATCGGCAAGCGCGACATCTACGCCGACGCCCCCCTCGGGCTCCATGCCTTCCGCAACAACATTGCCTTCTTTGCCATCGATCTCGACCAGCTTTTCAAGCAGCAGCCAGAGCGCATGGGGAGGGCCCTGGAGGCCCTCGTGCCGCGGCTGGAGTCGGGGGAGCTCGAGCCGCTGCCGGTGACGGTGCACCGTGCTGACGACGCCGCCGCGGCCTTTCGATCGATGCAGCAGGCGCGGCACATCGGCAAGGTGGTGATCGCCTACGACGAGCGCCCCGCCCGGGCCCGGCCGCCGGTGGGGGGGCGCGTGACGCTCGACCCCGAGGCTACCTACTGGGTCGCGGGAGGGCTCGGGGGCTTCGGCCTCGAGACCGCCCGCTGGCTGGCGGCGCGGGGCGCCGGCACGCTGGTCCTCGGCGGCCGCAGTGCCAGGGTGGCGCCCGCAGCGGCCGCGACGATCGCTGAGCTGGAGCGCGGCGGCACGCGCGTCGTACCCATGCCGGCCGACATCACCCGGCCGGAGGAGGTGCGGCGGGTGCTCGACCGGATCGGCGCCGAGCTGCCGCCGCTGAAGGGAATCTTTCACACCGCGATGGTCCTCGAGGACAAGCTCCTCCTCGATCTCGACCATGCCACCCTCGACCGTGTCTTGTTGCCGAAGCTCCTCGGGGGCTGGAACCTCCATCAAGAGTCGCTCGGCCTCGAGCTCGACTGGTTCGTGCTCTATTCCTCCCTGTCGAGCGTTTTCGGCCACGCCGGCCAGGCCAACTACGCCGCCGCCAACGCGGCCCTCGACACCCTTGCCCACCACCGTCGCGGTCTCGGACTGCCGGCGACGGTGATCAACTGGGGCCATCTGGGGGAGGTCGGCTATCTCGCCCGGCGGAACACGCTCGCCTCGCGGCTGGAGCGCCAGGGGGTGCTCGCCTTCACCGTGGAGCAGGCGACGGCGTGCCTGGGGGTGGCGATGGTTTCGCGCGAGCCGCAGGTGAGCGTGCTGCGGATGGACTGGACACTGTGGCGTGGGCTCGGGGTCACCGACCACGTGCCGGCCCGGTTCGCTCACCTCCTCCGAGCGACCCAGGCCGACGCCGCCGACGGCGGCCAGACGGTGATCTCACCGGAAGGGCTGCGGGGAATGCCGGCGGGGGAGCGGCTCCCGGTCGTGAAGCGCTTTCTGCGCGCGAAGATCGCCGGGCTCCTCGGGGGCGTCGAGGCAGATCTGGAGACGGACCGGCCGCTCCTCGATCTCGGGCTCGATTCACTGATGAGTGTCGAGCTCCGCAACTGGATCGAGCACCAGGCGGGGATCGGCCTGCCGATCTCAACGCTGATGCGCAGCAGCGGGGTCGACGCGCTGGCGAAGTCGATCGACACGATGCTCGGCGCCGACGATGCCGCGCCGGCGGCGCCGGTC
>JBAWVV010000195.1:0-7859 GCA_037147115.1 Planctomycetia bacterium
GGGCCGGGGGTGTGCCGAGGATTTCGGGAGGCGCCTGGCCCGGGGCGGGTTGGCCCACGACGACCAGCAGCACCGCCATCAGGATCATGACTTGGGCCGTGCCCGCTGACGCCACCGGGACGCGCCGGCGCGGGTCGGGGAAGTCGCGGGCGACGGATGGCGATGGTGCGAGCATGGGGATCACGGGGCGAGCGTGGTGATCGGAGCGAGCGGCGGCGGAGCGTCTTGGAAACGCGCCCGGCGATCAAGGCCGATTGGCCGGGGGAAGCGGGGCCGATTGGCGGTACACTCGGGGGATTCACGGTGCCGTGGGAGTTTGCGGAAGATGCCCCGATCACGGTCGACCCCCCCCAGCCAGCACGGCAGCGCGGCGCTGGCAGAGGTTCTCGGGTGGCTCGATTCCCGGGTAAACTACGAGCGACAGTCCCCAACCGGCCCAGGTGGCAACGGCTCCTTCACTCTGGCGAGGATGCGGCGCTTGCTCGCCCTCATCGGCCGCCCGCACGACGCCTTTGAAGTGGTTCATGTCGCCGGCACGAAGGGGAAGGGTTCGACGGTGGCGATGGTCGCCGCGATCCTCGGCGAGGCTGGGCTGCGCGTCGGTCGCTACCTCTCCCCTCACGTTCATCGGCTCGAGGAGCGGATCGCGGTCGACGGTCGGCCGATCTCCGAGGCAGACCTCCTCCGTTCCTTCGCCGAGGTCATTCCGGCCGTCGAGCAGCTCGACGCCTCTGCGCTCCGCCGTGGCACGCGCATGCCGACCTGGTTCGAGGTGGTGACGGCCGTGGCCTTCGACCATTTCGCCCAGGCGAAGGTCGACATCGCCGTTCTCGAGACCGGCCTGGGCGGCCGACTCGACGCAACAAACGTCTCCCGTCCGGCCGTCTCGGTGATCACGAGCATCAGCCTCGACCACATGGCGATCCTCGGCCCCACCGTCAGGCACATCGCCACGGAGAAGGCGGGGATCATCAAGCGCGGCTGCCCCGTCGTCTGCGGTGCGCGCGATCCGGCCGCCCGGAAGGTGATCGTTGCCACGGCCCGAAAGCGCCGGGCACCGCTGCAACTCGTCGACCGCGACTTCACCGTCGCGCACGCCCCCGCCGCCGGCCCCGCCCTGCTCGCCGGCGGCACGCTCCTGCTCCGCGCCGGATCGGTCGACGGGCCGGAGCACGCCTATCCCCTCTCGATGGCCGGCCGTCACCAGGCCGACAATGCGGCGCTGGCGGTGATGGCGATCGGAGAGTTGCGGCGGCGCGGTTTTCGGATCCCTGAGAAGGCCGTCTGCGCCGGGCTGGCGGCCGTCCATCTCCCGGCGCGGATCGAGCAGATCGCCGAGCGGCCGCTGGTGATCCTCGACGCGGCCCACAACGTCGCCTCGATGGAGTCGCTCGTGGCGACGCTCGAAGCCCCACTCGCCGCCACGGCGGCCCGCTCTGCACCGCGGGTGCTCCTCTTCGCCGCCAGCGCCGACAAGCAGATCGAGGAGATGCTCGCCTGCTGCCGGGGGAAGTTCGACCGGGTTGTCGTCACCCGCTATCTCACCAATCCACGGGCAGCGACGACCGAGCGGCTCGTGGCAGCCTGTGCCGCGGCAGGGCTGCCCGTGCCGACCGCAGCCCAGTCTCCGGCCGCCGCCCTGGCCACCGCTCGAAAGCTCGCCGGAGCCCGCGGGCTGGTCTGTATCGCGGGGAGCTTCTTCCTCGCCACCGAGATCGGCGCACGTTGACGGACGGACCGTTTGAGGGATTTCCCCCGCGCCGACGCCCCGCCGATCCAAACACTTAATCCGCCACGAGGAAGTAGCTGACCAGCGACACCGCTCCGATGAGAATCCCGAGACCATAGCGAACCGGCGTCCATCGTGTGATCGGTTACATGTCCGCGAGGATCAAGAAGTGCGGGGCAACCGGGTACAGATAGCGACCGGAGAATTGATGCTTGACGGCTGCCGCGGCAGCAACCTGTGACAAGCATCACGAATCCGGCATACGCAGCAGCCAGCAAGGAATGCACCGGGCCGAAACCCTTGACCACCTTGTCCGTCATGCCCTGCGGCAGAACGAGCCCACCCCAAACGAAGAACACGGGAATAAACATCCGCAGGTTGCCATCACAATCGCCGCCCGATCTTTCCTTCCGGATCGGCTCTCATGCGATAAACCTTCACGGCCGGTGGCCGCGACCAAGACGGCACCATGCCTCGATGCGCTCTCTTATCCCTGACCCGCGATATTCCAGTTCACGCTGAACCAAGACACCCGCAGATCCGTGGCGGCCTCGTGGAACGACTCCTTGACGCACCGTCGCTGCAGCCAGTCCATCAGCACGTACAAAAACTTTCCCGCCGGGAGACCCGGCCTGGCATCCAGCGGGACATGCTGGATCTTTTGCCCCTCCGGCATTTCGTACACCCGCCGCATGATCACAAGCCCACCGAAGACCGAGAGGTACTTCCGTGCCCTGGGGCCGCTGAGGCGGCGGAGTTCCGCGATATCGACCTTGACGCTCGGCCCCGCATCCCCGTCTCCCTGCCCATCGACGAAGGCCCGCAAGAGCATCAGGCCCTGTTCCAAAAGCCGCGCGAACAGTTCCCGCTCCACCCGATCGATCCGCTCCCCGGATTCCGCCGCCTGCTCAACGTAACGGCGGATTTTTCGAGCCGTGCCTTGGCGTTGAGAAAAGCGAGTTTTTGTGAGACGATCATGGCTTTGGGCCACCGTGAGGATGGGTCGATTTTAACACACACCCTTCCATTCTCCGGGGACCAACACCTTTTTCATCTGCTGGCACTGCATGCATGCAGTAGCTCACGCCCGGGAAAACAAGGCCGAAAAGACCGCTTCGCCGCCGGGGACGGGCGAGATTTGCAAATTACGCCCTCTTGGCTACGCCAAGACCATGGTTGTGGTGGGCTCACACAAGACAAGGACGCCCGCGTGCTGACAAAGCTTTCCATATTCATCACAGCCTGCTGGCGCTGGTGTTTTTCACCCGTCGGCCTCTATATATCCGTCGGCGGATGCACGACCCTTCTTAATTTCGTGCTGTTTGTAGTCTTCTTCCGCCTCGGACTTCAGGCCTGGCTGGCCAACCTGCTTGCCTGGTGGCCCTCCGTAGTTTTTGCCTGGTGGGCCAACCGCATGTGGGTCTTTGATGCCAGACGTAATCTCCCTGCCACGGCCCTGTTTGCCGAACTCCTTTCCTTCACCGGATCACGCCTCGCCACCGGCATTGCCGACATCTTCTTAATCTGGCTGACCGTGGATTTGCTCGCCCGGAACGAACTCCTGATGAAAGTTCTGGTCGGCATTTTGGTCGTTGCGGCCAATTACTTCATCAGTAAGCGGCTCATTTTTACCTCCAAGGAGAACCACGCATGAAACTGTCCCTGATTGTTCCATGTTATAACGAAGCGGAGGCCATTCCTCTCTTCTTTGACGCCGTCAAAGCCCAACCGCTCCCGATCGATTTGGAATTCATCTTTGTCGACGACGGTTCCAAAGACGACACGTTAAAGATTATCCGAGCGTTGGCCGAATGCGCCCCGGAGGTCCGCTACATTTCGTTTTCCCGTAATTTCGGAAAAGAAGCAGCTCTGTTGGCCGGCCTGCGGATGTGCACCGGCGACTACGTAGTTACGCTGGATGTCGACCTGCAACATCCGGTCACGTTGCTTCCCGAAATGCTCTCGGCGTTGCAAAGCAAGGCATGGGACTGCGTGGCTGCCCAGCGGACCACCCGCACAGGTGAACCGGTTTTACGCAGCCTTTTTGCCCGCCTCTTTTACGATCTCCTCAACCGTCTTTCGGACATTGAAGTCCGCAGCGGCGAAACCGACTACCGCATGATGACCCGTCAGGTGGTCGATGCAGTTCTCTCCCTGCAGGAGGTCAACCGCTTCACTAAGGGTATTTACGCCTGGGTCGGCTTCCGAACCCACTGGATAACCTTCGGAAATGTAGCCCGGTCTGCCGGAACCACCAAGTGGTCCTTTGTCAGCCTGCTGAAATACAGTTCTGAAGGCATTACCGCCTTTTCGACAGTTCCGCTCCAGCTCGCCTCCGCTGCCGGTGCGCTCTGCTGCGTTGCGGCCTTCCTCTACATGATTTACGTCATCATCAAAGCTTTGACCGTCGGAGACCCTGTCTCCGGTTGGCCCACCCTGACCTGTCTGATTCTGCTAATTGGCGGCATCCAGCTCCTCGTCGTCGGCATCCTCGGTAACTATCTGGCCAAAACCTATCTTGAAACCAAGCGACGCCCAGTTTATCTGGTGAAGGAGTCAAAATGAGGCTCTACGGGAATTTTCGTGGCACGGACGTGCCGATTCATGGGCGGCTGCCGATTGGGTAGAGTGCGGCCATGGACACCCTTCAATCGCATTACGCCCGCTTGCTCGGCCTCGATGACACCTGGCGGATGGAGGCTGTTGACCTCCAGATCGAGGACCGCCGCGTTGAGATCCGGCTGTCGCACGTCGGTGCTGGCGTGATCCGCCCCGAGTGCGGCGTGGCCTGCGGCCTCGCCGATCATGCGGACAAGGGGCGCTGGCGGCACCTGGACACCATGCAGTTCGTGACGGAGCTGGTCGCCCGTCTTCCCCGAAGCCGATGCGCCGGGCAGCGTCATCGCTTCAACTCGATCAGGAAGCACGGCCTGAAGACTGCAAGAGCCTGGGGGATCACCGACATGTTCCGCTGGTTCTGGCGGCATGTCTATTCGACGCGTGCCAATCGCTTCTTCAAGCGACGGTATGCCTGGGCCGTGAGATCCCGACTGCGGCCGATGGTTAAGGTGGCGAAAATGCCTAAACGCTATCTGCCCAACCTCCCGACCTACTTCCTCTACCGAATCACGAACGTCAACACGGAAGGCTTCAACAGCGTCATCCAGGCCATGAAGTACGCGGCACGCGGCTTCCGCTCTTTCGTAAACTACCGGACGCGAATCCTGTTCTTCTGCGGAAAGCTCGACCTCAAGCCGCAGCTACCCTGCCACTGAAATCCCCGAAGAACCCAAAATGACCACCAACCTGAAGCTTTTTATCCCGCTGAGCCTCTTCGCTCTTTTTACATGCTTCGTCCTCTGGATGAACATCTGTTACTCATTTTCTTCCGACGACTGTAGTTTCGCGTTACTCAACAAAGCCAACGCCGACGGTGTCAGGATCCCCTTAACTCACTTCTCTCAGCTGCTTCCGGAAACCCTAGCAGACGGGTGGCGTCCGGTTGTCCACTTTTTTGTCCGTCTCTTTACTGGACTTCTCGACAAAACCGTATTCAACATTGCCAATACCCTCATGATGGTCGGGCTATGCTGCCTGCTCCACCGACTGGCCAAAGGGCGCTGGAAGCCGACACTGCCGTCTGCCGCCCTTTTGATTTGTCTCGTCCTCTTCATTCTCTGCAAAGGAGAGAGTTATCTCTGGTGTGCCGGCAGCCTGAATTACCTCTGGGCCGGAACTGCGGCACTCGCGTTTTACGCTCTGATTCGGCATGTCGAAACATCTCGGCTATCCATTCCGAAGATTCTGCTCTGCATGCTCGCCGCATCGATTGCTGGCATGACCCAAGAATCTTTTGCCGTCCCGACAGCCTTTGCTCTTGGTCTCTATTCCCTGATTCACAGCCGCACGCTCTCTCTTCAGAAAATCCTGATTTACGGATGTTATGGCTGTGGCATACTCGTTCTGGCATTTCACGGAATCGCTGCAACCCGCCTTGCTGGCGTTGCGCTTTCACCGACCGCGATTTTAGGCACTCTTATCAAGGTCGGATTCGCTATAAAGGCAGTCTGGTTCCTTCTTCTGTTACTCTTCCTCCGTCATGATCGGCTTGATATCATCCGACGCAATCAGCTTGAACTCCTGATTGTCCTTGGCAGTATCCTGCTCATCTGCGGCGTCGGTTTTAACGGCGAACGCAGCCTTTGGTGCGCTAACCTCTTTGCCATCCTGATCATTGTCCGGGAATTTACGCCTCCGCGCTGGCTCACATATACCCTGACCATTGCACCACTTCCTGTTTATTGCATAACAGCCGTTTTGGGTTATCACATCAAGTATGAATACGAATCTTTTGACAGGCTTTACATGAATTCCCCGGAGGGGATTACTTGTCACGAACGCGTCAATTGCGGCCCCTTTTCCCGATTCGTCTACCAGAGTATCTACACATGGCAGAAGGAAACCGGTCATAATCGCGCCTACGGGTTTTACAGGGAACGCAAGACACCTCCGCTGGCACTCTCAAAAGAACTCTACGATGGTCTCTACTTAACGGATCTCATCTGTATCCCCAAAAACAAGATCAGTATCAACGGTTACCAAATCTTCACCACAACGACTGCAAACGCATACATCCTGCCGATTCCACATATGTCCTCAATCCCATGGGACAGGGTTAACGTTTCGGTTACCTACGCCCAACCAGTAACGCCGATGGATTGGCTTAAGCGAGAACTTGCAGCGCGAAGGAATCCGCCTATCACGGAATCAACTCCCGTCGTTCTACATGCAAAGCACGGAGACTATTTGCTCTTCGCCAAAAAGCCCGGGTGCGATGCTCACCTCCAGTCAATTGAATTTACGCCTCCTATTCAACCCCACTCCCTGATAGAGGAGTCCACACCTCAATCCATCATTCAGAACTAGCAATTAGGCCACGGCTTCCCCACCGCGGCCTACTTCACTTACGTCGTCCTGTATTCTTTGGCTCTACGGGAATGTTCGTGGTACGGACGTGCCGATTCATGGGCGGCTGCCGATTGGGTAGAGTGCGGCCATGGACACCCTTCAATCGCATTACGCCCGTTTGCTCGGCCTCGATGCCACCTGGCGGGTGGAGTCTGTTGACCTCCAGATCGAGGACCGCCGCGTTGAGATTGGCCTGTCGCACGTCGGTGCTGGCGTGATCCGCCCAGAGTGCAGCGTCGCATGCGGCCTCGCCGATCATGCGGACGAGGGACGCTGGCGGCACCTGGACACCCAGCTGTTCATGACGGAGCTGGTCGCCCGTGTTCCCCAAAACCGATGCGCGGAGCACGGTGTCAAGACCATCGTGCCGCCATGGGCCGGTAAGCACTCCCGATTCACCCGGCTCTTCGAGGCTTCTGCCGTCGAAGTTCTGCAGGCCTGCCGCACCGTGAAAGCGGCGGCTGCCGTGCTTGGCCTCTGCTGGGATGCCGTCCAGACGATCATGGATAGGGCGGTGGCTCGCGGCCTCGAGCGTCGGGAAGCTACGTCCATCAACCACATCGGCATCGACGAAAAGAGCTTCTGGAGAGGACAGGACTACATCACCGTCCTCACCGATCTCGACGGCGCCCGCGTTCTCGATGTCGCTCCGGAACATCGACGGCATCGTGTGCTCCCTCCCTTCATTCCCTCGCTTCGGCCAGCGCCCGCCCGGCTCCGATCGCCGCCACGGCGCGGCCCAGGACTGGGTCGACATGCCGTGGCCAGAGAGCCGCTGAATCTCCCCCCTCGCTGTCGGCCACGGGCCGATCGTCGATGGCGACCACCGCCGGGTGCCTGGGCACCGCATCGCGGCGCAGCCGCCAGTCGCGCACCACTTCGAGCGTGCCGCCGGTCGGATCGAGCTCGTAGCCACGTTCGGGTACGACGCCCCAGTCCCCCGACTCGGCGTCGTCCGGTCGGCGATGGATGGAGGCGAGGTTCGGCCGGAGGTATTCGGCCGTTGTCAGCCGAACCGCATGGCGACCATCAGAGAGCGGCAACGTGGTCTGGACCGTCCCCTTGCCGAACGTCCGACTCCCGACGACGACCGCCCGACCGTTGTCCTGCAGGCAGGCGGCGACGATCTCGGCGACGCTCGCCGTCAGGCCGTCAACGATGA
>JBAWVV010000196.1:0-7838 GCA_037147115.1 Planctomycetia bacterium
CTGGGAGCCTTTGGGCTACGTGGCCGACACCACCTCCGACGGCACCTCCCGCTCGGATTCGGAAAAGGTGCCAGCCACCAAATCTGGGCAATCTAGGCGGATCG
Organism: Planctomycetia bacterium; assembly: GCA_037147115.1. GTDB lineage: Bacteria > Planctomycetota > Planctomycetia > Pirellulales > UBA1268 > QWOP01. Next base: position 105 of record JBAWVV010000196.1, read on the forward strand.
GTCAGGCGGCCCGGAGCTCGTGGAGCCAGAGGCGGCGGACGAAGTCGCGCCAGGGAAGAATCTCGATGCCGTCCTCGGTGCGGCGGGCACGGGGAGCGCGACAGACGAGGATGCAGCGGCTGGTGGGATGTTCCTCTCGCCAGGCCCGGAGCCCCTTGAGGTGGTCGCTCGTGGGGCGATCGGTTGATTTCACCTCCACGGCCACCTCGGCCGCGCCGAGAATGAAATCGACCTCGAGCCCCGAAGCTGTTCTCCAATAGCTCACGGGGAGCCCTGCGCCCTTTGGCGCGTAGGTGGCACAGGCGCGCAGCTCCATGAAGATGAAGTGCTCGAAGGCGGCGCCGAAGTCGGTCGAGCCGGGGGAGAGCGGGCCGCGGTGGGTGAGCTCATTGACGATGCCGACGTCGAAGAACCAGAACCGCGGCGCCTGGATGACGCGGCGCTTGGCCCGTTTCGTCCATGCCGGCACCCAGGTGGCGATGAGCGTGTCGACGAGGATCTCGAAGTAGCCCCGGACGGTGTTGGCGGCGACACCGACCTCCCGAGCGATCGTGGCGGCGTTGACGATCTGTCCGTTGGAGAATGCCGCGGCTTCGAGGAATCGCTGGAAGGCGGGGAGGTTGCGCGTCAGGGCCTCGGCGAGGATCTCCTCGCGCAGATAGTCGCCGACATAGGCCTCGAGCTTGGCGGAGGCTTTTGGGGAGAGGTAGTGCGGGGGGATGAGGCCGCGACCGAGAGCCTGCTCGAGGGAGAGATCAGGAATCTCGGCGGAGCACAGCGGGAGAAGCTCGTGGCGCACCGCGCGGCCACCGAGGAGATTGCCGCCGCCGCGGAGAAGCTTTCGCGGGCTCGATCCGGTGAGGATGAACTTCAGCCCGTGTCGGCTGATGAGGGAGTGAACCTCGTCGAGGAGCGCGGGGAGCTTTTGGATCTCGTCGACGATGATCGGCTGCCCGGTGCGCGGCAAGGCGGCGCACTCCTCCGAAAACACCCCCGGATCGGCCGCGAGGCGACGAAACTCGCGGGCCTAGAGGAGATCGTAGGTCGGGGCGTTGGGGAAGAGCGAGCCCAGGAGCGTGCTCTTCCCCGTCTGCCGAGGGCCCCACAGGAAGCAGGTTTCTTCCGCGAGACAAGCGGCATCGACGATGCGTTTTATCATGATAAAACGCAATTCTACTGCCGGTGGTCATCCCGGAAAAGTAGGGGAAAAGGTGCCAGCCACCAAATCTGGGCAATCTGGCTCTCTCCGTGCGTCAGCCGGATTAAGCCTTGGTCTGCTCAGCCCTTGGCCTGCCACGGGGGCGGAGTGTCGTAGCAAGATTGAGTTCCGCGGCGACCCGCGTCACCCAGCCTTGTTCACCGAACGGCTGCCCGCGACTCGCGCAGGATTGCAACCGGGCGAGTTCGCCGTCGGTCTGCGGCTGATTGACCCACTCAATCCGTTCCTCGCGGAGTCTTTCGGCAGGCGCCGGTACGGGCCATCCGGCGAGGGGAATCGGTTCGGTCGGCGATGCCTGTCCCAGGCTCGACCAAGGCCAAGCTTCCGCCCGGGCGACGAGATTTGCCCGCAGTGGGTTGCGCTCGACGTAGCGGACAACAGTGTGGAAAGAGTCATCCGTCTGGATCGGGAACGACTTGAACCGCCCCTGGTAGAGATGGCCATGCCCAACTTCATCGTGGGCCAGCTTCCATCGCTTCACGTGGAGATTCGTGAAGTGCTGCACGAACGCCGAGAGATCGCCATCGTGCTCCGGCCAGAGAACCATGTGCCAATGATTTGGCATCACGCAGTAGCCGCAGATCCGCATCGGTCTGATGCGAAGAGCCTCGGCCACCGTTTCGACGAAGGCCTCGTAGTCGGCGGCGGATGCAAACAGCGTCCGCCGGCCGACGGCACGGTTCAGCACGTGAAATGGAAATCCGCCAGGGGCGGCCCGATTCGGACGAGGCATGAACGCATGTATACACGCTGCGGCAGCGGAGTCAAACTACCCAGATTTGGTGGCAGGCACCTTTTCAGCCTCAGCCCCCGCCCAAACTACCCAGATTTGGTGGCTGGCACCTTTTCAGTCGAGGTCGGCGAGGATCTGTTGGGCTTCGTCGGCCTTGTCGGTGACGATCGCCCGCTCGGCGGCGGCCCGCGCAGCCGCGGTGTTGCCCTGGAGCTTGCGGGCGCGGGCGAGGCGGATGAGGAGGTCAGGCTGCCAGGCATCGGGGGCGAAGGAGAGGGCATCTTCGAGGATCCGCGCTGCCCCTTCGTGGTCCCCCAGGCTCGACGAGAGCGCGGCGATGATTTGCGCTACGCCGAACACCCGCCAGTTGAGCTCCTGCGATGTCGGATCGCGCTTCTGCCAGGTCGCGAGGAGATCGAAATTGCGCTGCTGGCAGGCGAGGGCCCGCGGTAGATCGCCCGCCTCCTCGGAGACCTTGGCCTGACAGGCAAGGACGTTGACGAGGAGCTGGGTGCTGCCGAAGATCGCCGGCTCCGCTTCGTAGAAATGCTCGGCGATCGCCGCGGCCTTGGCGAGGGCGCCTGCTGACTCTTCCCCCCGGCCGACACTCGCGAGGATGTCGTAGGTGGAGATCGCCGCGTCGGCCTGCCGGCGGAGGAAGGTGTCGCGCAGATTGGGAGCTTCCTCTGCCAACTCGGCCGCGAGGAGGAAACGCTTCCGGGCGATCTCGATCGCCTCGTCCGTGCGGCCGTGGCGACGTGCGATGTCGGCCTGCACGGCCATCCCCGGCAGGAGAATCTGGCCGAACACAGGCCGCTGCTCGGGGAAGCGCTGCTGGGCCTCCTCCGAGAGCGTGAAAAACTCGCGGAGGTAGGCCTCTTGGTCGTCGAGCTTGCCGGCCTGGAAGGCGAGATGGTTGGCGTTGAACAGCGCGATCTGCCCGGCGTAGAACACCATCGGATCGTCGGGGGTGGCTTCGCGGGCCGCGGCCATCGTGGCGAGCGCGTCGCGGAGGAGCTTCGCCCCTTCGTCGGCTTCCCCCCGCTGCGAAAGCGATGCGGCCAGCTCGAGCTGGGCTTGGCCGAGTTCGACCTCTCTCCCCTTTGCGGCTGCCAGGAAGGGAATGATTCGGCGGCAGGCATCCTCGGCCTCATCGGCCCGCCCCAGTCTCACGAGCAGTTGCCGCTCGCGCTTCATCGTCTCGAGCCGGTCGCTCTCGAGCTGGCTGTCGCCGATCCCGCGCCGGTCCATCTCGGCGATCGTCGCCAGGGTCAATCGCACGCATTCGAGGGCGTCGTCGTCGAGACGAAGCTGCGAGTAGATCATCGACAGCCTGTCGAGGCCGCGATGCCGGTAACGCAGCCCATCGTTGGCGTCGGGCTCGATCGACATCTGCAAATAACTGTCGCGGATGCCGCGGAGAAAGTCGCGGTCGCCATCGTCGGGTGGGCGACGGCTGGCGATGATCCGCTCGGCGGACGCATCGGTGAGGCTCGTGAGAAACGCCCGGGCCTCTTCGCGGCTGTTCTTGATGCGGACGTTGGCCTGCTCAACTTCGAGGACGTGGTAGGTAACGCCGGCGATCGCGGCGCAGCTGGCGGCGATGGCGACGAGGCTTGCTCCGGCGAAGAGCGGTCGGCGCCGGGCCCATTTGGCAATCCGTTCGGGGAGCGGCGGCCGCCGGGCCAGGATTGGCCGGTGGGAGAGGAAGCGGTCGAGATCGTCGGCGAGATCGCGCGCGGAGGCGTAGCGCCGGGTGGGATCGCGCTCCAGGCATTTTTCGATGATCGTGCGGAGATCAATCGGGATACCCGGGAGCGCATGCTTGAGGCCCGCCGTGCTGCCGAGCGCCGAGCGCCGCAAGGAATCAGCAGCAGTCCGGCCTTCGTAGGGCGCCTTCCCTGTGAGCATCGCCAGGAGCGTGCCGCCGATGGCATGGATGTCGGTGGCCGGGCCGACGGCGCCCAAGAGTGGATCGAGGCCGGTCTGCTCCGGCGCCATGTAGCTCGGTGTGCCGATGACGGTCGAGACTTGAGTGAGATCCCCGGCAGGATCGTCGGGGCGGGCGAGGCCGAAGTCGATGAGCTTCGGCGTGGCGGGATCGCCCGGAGCGGGGCCGGGAGCGAGGAGGACATTCTCCGGCTTGATGTCGCGGTGGACGATGCCGAGGAGATGGAGGGCCTCGAGCGCCCGGGCGAGATCGCGGCCGATCCGTGCCGCCTCTCTGGGAGCGAGCGTGCTCCGCTTGATCCGGCTCCAGAGGGTCTCCCCTGCCACCCACTCCATGACGAGATAGGGGAGCCCGTCGGCGGTGCCGGCCGAGAGGATGCGGATGATGTTGGGATGATCGAGGCGGGCCAGGAGGAGCGCCTCCCGTTCGGCCCGGGTGCGGTCTTCGGCCGAGACACTTTTGGAATTGGCGAGCACCTTCACCGCCACGAGGCGATCGAGCGCTGCGTCGTGGGCCTGGTAGACGAGCCCCATGCCGCCGCGGGCCACGAGCTTGAAGTTGTCGAGGCCGGCGATTGTGGGAATCGGCGGTGGCGTGTTTTCGAGGCCGGGGGCGATGGAGACGTCGGGAGCCTTGGTTCCCATCTCCGCGAGGGCAGTCTCGGTCTTGGCGCCGGCGCGAGCTCTCCCGACATGGCCTCCCAGGCTCCACTGGCCGGCAATCTCATCCCGGAGCCTTGCGCATGTCGGACAGGCTTCGAGGTGGGCGAGGGTCGTGGTGCGATCGGCGGCGGTCAGGAGATCGTCGAGGAGGTTTTCGATCGTAGCGCGATCGGGGCACCCAAGTGATGGTGGCATCCGCGTTACCTCGGCACACGGGGAACGTAGTCGGCCGCGCTTCGCTCGTGGTCGCCGCGCTCGTCCGCGGCCCGCGGCGGGGAGGGCACCCCTTCGATCCGGTCGACGATCTCGCGGATCATCCGCTGCACCTTCCGCCGGGCGACGTAAGCGGTGTTGACCTCGATGTTGAGCGTGGCAGCCACATCGGCACCGCTGCGGCGCTCCAGGGCGAGCAACTCAAACGCCTGCCAGGTATGAGGGCGGACGCGGGTCTTGACCTCAGCCATGGCGATGGCGACGAGCTCCGTGTCGTAGGCCTCACCGAGCCGAGCGAGGAGCCCTTCCCGATCGGGAATCTTTTCCAGGAGCGACCGAGTCGCTTGATCGTGGGCTGCTCCGGCGTTCTCGGCCCAGCTGACAAGCGCCGACCGGGCGACCTGTTCGAGATAGCTGCGGAAGCGGCCGCGGGGGTTGTAAGCAAACTGCTTCGATGTCTGCCAGAAGCGCAGGAGGACATCCTGCGTGACATCGAGAGCGTCGTCGTGCTGGAGGCCGCGCTCCCGGCACCACGCCACCACCGGCGGGCCATAGACCCGGACAAACTCTCCCCAAGCGGCGTCGTCTTCGCGATGGTCGCGGAGGACTTCCAGCAGCGAGATCCGCGTCGTGGAGGTGCCGTTCATAGAGCCTCCTTGCCAACCTTGATCGATTCCACCCACCGTTATCCCCGCGGCCCAAACCCGAGGCAAGGAAGGCGTTCGGCGCTGGGAAAAAAGGTGGCAGCCACCAAAACTGGGCCACCAACGACGCGGCGCTTGCCGGCTACGGCGACGGCATCGAACTGATCGCGCCGCGACCGCGGCGGTGAGGGGCCAAGCTTCTGCGTTGGCCGCTTATCCGTCGCGCCCCGCACGGGCTGATCGAAGCCTGCCAGCGATGTCGATGTCGATGGCACCCCCGAGTCGCTCGGCGAGCGTCAGGCATGCCGGCCAGTCGATCGTGCTCTGACGGGCTGCCACGAGGCCGCGAATATCTTCGTCGTCTTGGGGGCGCCCGGCCAGCGCCTTCATGACGAGCAAGTCCTCGATCGAGACCACCGGAATGCTCGCTGCTCCGATCATGATCGGCGTGGCCCGGGCGACCGCTTCCTGCTCGAAGCCGGACAGGCCGATCGCCAGATCGACACGGATGAGAGTCTGACGATGCCGCAGTGGGAGAATGAACGCCTTGGCGACCACCTCCTCGACGCCCGGGAAGAGCGGGTCAAAGGGGGTGGTGGCGAGGTCGGCGACGAGCCGGAGGGCTTCGTCGACGGTGGCGAGGACCACGAGATCGACATCGACGGTCATCCGCGGCTGTCCGCGAAGCGATACGGCCAGGCCGCCGATCAGCGCCGAGCGCAGGCCGCGCGCTGCGAGCAGCGACACCGCGTCAGCCAGGGTTGGCCAGAGGGCTGCTTCCACGGTTTGCCTCGTCGAAACGTCGAAAGGCCGCGAGCTCGAAAATGCGGGCCGCGAGCGTCGCCTCCCAGGCGCGGTCGTCAATCTCCTGCCAGTCTCCCGCGGCGCGGCGGACGTCGCGGACGGTGACAAACAGGTCGTCAGCCACAGCCAGCCGTTGGGCCGGTGAAAGGCCCCCGGCCCATGCCGCGTCGCTGGCCCGCACCCGCTCTCCGGCGAGCGTTTCGAAGAGCTGCCAGCGGTCCCGCGGAGCGAGCGCGTCGGTGGGAGGGGTGTCGGTGGCCATGAGACAAGAGTACCGCAAGGACTGGGGAAAAGCGGAAAAAGAACAAAAGACAAAAGGTGGCAAGGCAAAAGGTGGCAGCCACCAAATCTGGGTGGTCTACCAATCCGGGAGGCCCCGATTGGTCGTCGGGCTCGGAGTGGACTAAACTTAGTCTGATTGAGGGCGATTTCCCCCGATAAACTCCGTCCCGTAAGGTGGTCCCATGGCAAGCATCATCAATATCCATGAGGCGAAGACGCATCTGTCGCGAATCGTCGAAGAGGTTGCCGCTGGCCGGGAGGTGATCATCGCCAAAGCGGGGCGGGGAGTGGCGAAGCTCGTGCCGCTCGATGGCCTCCCCAAGGCGAAGAAGCTCGGTGGGTTGAAGGGCAAGATGACGGTGCCGGACGACTTCAACGCCCCGCTCGGGCCGAGTGTGATCGCCGCGTTCGAGGGGCAGCCGTGAGCCGGCTCCTCCTCGACACCCATCTCCTCCTCTGGGCTGTCAGCGCTCCGCAGAAGCTCTCCCTCGCCACACGGAAGCGGCTCGACGCTTGCGAGGTGTTTGTGAGTGCCGCCTCGATCTGGGAGGTGAGCATCAAGGCGGCGCTTCGCAAGCTCGACGCCGATCCGGCAGCGCTCCTGGCCGAGATCGAGCCGGCTGGATTCCGGCTCCTGCCGGTGACGGGGGAGCATGCCGCCGCCGTGGCTCGATTGCCGACGATCCACAACGATCCCTTCGATCGGATGCTCGTCGCCCAGGCGAAGACGGAGCCGCTGCTCCTGCTCACCAACGACGGCCTGCTTGCCGGCTACGGCGACTGCATCGAGCTTGTTTCGCCGCGACCACGGCGGGGGTGAGGGGCTCGGCTCCCGCGGGGCTTCTGAGGTCGCTCCGCGGATCGACGGCGGCTCCATCAAGGCCCCGGCCGGGAAAAGATTTCTCCGGGCTTGGGAATCGCCCCAAGCCTTTGGAAAGCAATGGCTTACGGCCAGCGCGCCGATTTTTCTCGAATCGGTCGCCTTAAGAAAAAGCCTCGGGGACGGCTACTTACCAGTGGGGGCCGTCGTTTTGTGCGACGGCCCATGAGCCCTGGTTTTTTTGGCTTCACGAGGACATCGAGGATGAACATGAAACGGATTTCGATGAGAGACGGCCTGCGCGGCCTGGCGACTCTTGTTGTCGCCGCGGTCATCGGCATGGCGGCGGCGGGGGTGGAGGCGACGCCGGTGTCGCTGACCTGGAACACCACGGTGTCGGCTTTCA
>JBAWVV010000197.1:0-7836 GCA_037147115.1 Planctomycetia bacterium
GCTGTGGGGCGGGCTGCGGGACCCAGGGGAGCCCCCCCACCGGCACCGAAGGGCAATCCTCCCCCCGGCGGCCCGGCATCGGCGGCATCGGTCCCCTTTGGCTGCACGACCGCGGCCCGATTGAGATGGATCTTCGCGAACTCCTTCGCCGGCACGATGTAGTACCAGTCGGCGAACCGGGCATTGAGGTCACGGACACGGCGCTGGGCCGCCTTCACCTTCGCGTCGTAGTCGTCCTGGCGCCGTCGGTTTTCCCGTTCCACGGCACGGCGCGCCTCGAGCGCTGCCTGGGCCTTGGCCTCCGCTTCGTCGGCCGCCTTGAGTTGATCGGCGGCATCCCCCTCGGCGGCAGGCTCCTTGCCGCCGGCCCCGGCTGGCTCGCCGCCGTCGGCCGGCACCTCCTCGAGGAGCGGTTTCTCGAGGAGACCCTCGTTGAATCGGGCCATGACGAGGAGATACCGCCCCGTCGACTCGTCCGCCACCACATCCCCGCCGGTGCCACTGCCCACGGAGGTGCCAGCACCGAACCGGAGCACGTATTCGACGCCGTCCTTCATCCCGACGATCGTCTCGCCATCGGTTGAGAGGATGTCGCCTGACTTCAGTGGCAGGAAGCCGCGCTGCTGCATCGAGCGCACCGCCTCCTCGTCGGCGGTGAACTTCTCCTCCGCCTTGAGCTCCGCGGAGAGGCCGGGCGGCTTGCGGACGACGTCGATGATCTTCAGGTCGCCAAGGGCGTTGCGCAGATCATTGAGACGTGGTGCGGCAAGCTCCTCCCCGTCGCCGAGGGTCTCGAGCTTCGGCTCGGCGCCGCCGGCGAAGGCCTCGAGTCCGACGAGTGTCCACTGCTGGTCCTTGTCGTTGTAGGCCACCTCGATGCGGTCCTTGCGATTCTGCTCGACACGGATCCTTCCCCCCGACTCGACCGCGCCGAGCGAGTAGTCGTCGACCACGGCGCGCCGCACGTCCCACGGCGAGAGCTTGAGGAGGTCCTTCTCGATCCAGTCGTCGAAGCGCGTCGTGAACTTCGAGGTGTCGATCTCGACGCGGTAGACCGGATCCTGCCCCGCCTTGCGCACGAACCGAAGCTTCTTCCCCCCGGCAGCGGACGACCCGGGCCGTTTGTCTTCCTTGCCGACGACGAGGCGCGCGAGCTTGCTCCCACCGGCATCGCGGATCTCGATCAGCTCGCCGACGCCGGTCATGCCCGGCTTGATCTTCTCCGGATCGGGCTCGATGACGCCGTAGGTCTCGTGATCGGCCGCCGACGTGCTGACGACGTCGAGCGACTCGAGATCGACCAGCTCCGTCGCCGCCGCGGCGAGGTGTTCCTTGGCATCAGCCGGATAGTTCTGGTGCGACGGAAGCACCCACACCCCCCCAGCCTGGATCACCTTGAACGGCTGCAGGGTCGCCAGTTCCTCGTCGTATTTAACCACCTCGAGGCTGGCGGCCTTCTGGACGTCGGCGAGCTCGGGAAAGAGGATCCGCTCCGCCTCGGGCTTCACCTCACGGCTCTGGTAGCGGGGCTGCGCGAGCCAGCCGAGGAGGAGCATGCCGGCCCCTCCGAGGAGAAACAGCGAGGTTTTCCCCCACGCGCCGCGCGTAGCCCCGCCGGCGTCCTCCTCCATTCGGCGACGAACCCGGGCGCCTGCTCCCCCAATGGGAAGGGACGGGGGAACGTCGTTTTGATCGTGATGATTCCGGGCCTTGTGGTCGTCTGCCATGATTCTTCTCTCCGGGGAACTGTCCCGTGTCGGTCGGCTCTCGTGTCGGTCGGCTCTCGTGTCACGGGCGCCGACGGCCGTGGTCGCTCACCGCAGCCGCGTCTTCGCCACGCCCTCGCGCTCCTGGGCTCGGCGGCGGAAGTAGACGAAGAACGCCACCACCAGCGGCGGGATCGGCGGCAGGAGCACCGCCAGCCACTTTTGCCGGTCCTGCTCCTGTCGAACCTTGGCACCGAGTTGGCGTTCGACCTTCTCCATCTCGATGTCGCGCTGCCGGGTGAGCTGCTCGGTTTTTGTCTCCAGGCGCCGCTGCGCCAGCGCCCGCTTCGCGGCCAACTGCTGCATCATCTGCATCGCGGCTTGGGGATCGGCGTCGCCGCTGGCCTCGAGCTCCTTGATCTTCCGTTCGAAATCCCCCACCTCCTTCTCGAGTTGGCCGTTCGCCTCGCGTTCGGCGAGGTCGGCCTGCTCGATGAACTTTTGCCGCTCCGTGTCGGCCTGCTCCCGCGCGTCGGCGACGGTCGCCTCAATGCGCTCGAGCGTGCGGTGCTTCGGCTTCCGCTTACGGATCTCGAGAAACCGCTCGTCGCCGGCGAGCGAGTCGAGGATGTTGAGGGCAAAGGTGACGTTGTCGAAATCGAGCCCGAAGACCTCGTCCTGACGGTTCCGCAAACCAAAGATCCGGCCATCGAGGAGATCGATGTCGGCGACGATGACGGCCTTCACCGGGGCCCCCTCGCTGCCGGCCGGTGGCCGGCGCTCGATCGCAGCGGCGAGGACCATCGCCTGCTTCCCCTGCTTCTCGAAGACCTGCAACTGCGCCATGTCGCCGCGGTTGCGCATCACTTGCTCAACCTCGATCGTTCCGGATCGCGTGCTCGTCTGGACCAGCGGCGTCCAGTCGACATCGGCGGTGTCGTCTTTCGAGACGGCGCCGGGGAAGGGGAAGAGGATTTCCTGGAGGCCGGCCGTCACGGCGCTGGTTTGGCTGAAGGAATCGGCGAGGCCTGACCCGAGGCCAAGATCGTTGTCGATAAACACGAACTCATGCGGCATCTGGAGCTTCGGATGGGGGTTGTAGTCTTGCCAGATGACGAGCGACCCCGCTCCCATCTGCCCCATCGCCGGCCGCCCCTCCCGCGCCGCGGGCTTCGCGCCGAGCACCTGCCAGAGGAGACCGATCTCCCCCTTCGGCTGCCCCTGGGGCTGGAACATCGCCATCGGTCCCCCGGGTCCGCGCCGCGGCTGGTCGGTCCCCGGGACGCCCGTCATGAGGACGGGGAGCGGATCCTCGAAGATCGCCACCGGTTGGCCCTCCCGCACCGCGGCGACGAGATGCCCCATCTGCTCCGGGCCGAGGGTCGACGGCTGGACCGCGAGGAGGACGTCGTATTTCTCGGTGATCGGCGCCGTGGCATCGACCTGGACGACGTCGTATTGCTTCTCGAGCTCGTCGACGATCGCCTGCCGGGGCCGCTGCTGGCCGGTCATCATGTCGACACCGCCGAACAGATCGGCGTCGGTTGTGAGCACGCCGAGGCGCTTCCGCCCCTCGTTGCCCACGGTGGAGATCGAGCGGATCAGCTCGTACTCGACCGGCGTGCCCTTGTCGAAGAACGGCACAACAACCTTCTCGAGGCCGCTGGTGAAGGCACAGCCGAGGAAGATGTCCTCGTCGCGGTACGTGCCGCGGACCCGCGACATGACTTTCACCGGCTCGATGCCGAACTGCTGCCTGGCCAGGGCCGCGGCATCGGTCTTCGGCTCGGCCGACACCACCTGGACGTTCACCTTGCCACGGCCGAGTCGCTCGAACTGCCGGAGCATGTTGAGGAGCGTCAGCCGCGTCTGGGTGTATTCCTCGGGGACGCTCGGGCTGACGTAGGCGGTGATCTCCACGGGCCGGGGGGGATTGAACTCCGCCAGGAGTTTGCGCGTGTCGGCCGAGAGCGAGCTGATCTGCTCCGCGGAAAAGTCGTGGCGAACATCCATCGCCCGGCAGACGAGCACCGACCCCAGCGCCACTCCAGCCAGCCCCAGCGCCCGCAGCGCGAAATGGACGCCGAGCTTGGCGCCGTCGCGGCGCCCGGTCCAGTGGCGGCGGCCGATGAGCACCATGGCGATGTAGAGGGCCACGGCCACGATCCCGAGAAAGAACACGGCCGACGACACGCTGATGATCCCGCGGCCGAAATCGGAGAAGTTCTCCGCCAGACTCCAGGCCCGGACCCGATCGGCCATCTTCGGATCCATGACCGTCACCGCCTGATCGGCCACGGCGAGCGGCGCGTTGAGGATCAGCCCGAGGATGAAGGCGACGGTGAGGTTGCTGGTGAGAAAGCTCGCCACCATCCCGATGGCCAGCATCGACAGCCCGACAAACCAGTAGCCGAGGTAATTGGTGAGGAACAGGCCTCCGTCGGGGGTGCCCCAGCGCAGCAGGATGATGAGATTGCAGATGCAGGAGAACATCAGGGCGACGGTGTAGATCCCGACCGTGGCGAGATACTTGCCAAACACCACCTCCCAGTCGCTCGCCGGGATCGTCAGCAGCAGTTCGTCGGTCCCCTGACGGCGTTCGTCCGCCCACACGCTCATCGTGATCGCCGGGATGAAGACGAGGAGGATGAAGGGGAGATAGCGGTTGAGCTGGTCGAGATTGGCGAGGTTGGAGTTGAAGAACTCAGGAGGCCAAAAGGCCGCCAGCGACCCGAGCAGCACGAACACACAGATGAAAACGTAGCCGGTGGGACTGGAAAAGTAGGCGACGAAGTTCCGCTTGAACACCGCGTCGAGAACGTGCCAGTTCATGATGATTCCCCGGACTTGCTGTGAAACGGATCGGTTGAATGTCTTTGATCGATGCGGCCACCCCGGCCCGGGGTGGTGATCGGCAGGTGCCGGCCCGCCCCGCGGGGAACACCACCGCCCGGCCCCCGCCCGGCGTCACGTCGACCGGGTCATCTCGTAGAAGTGTTCGTCGAGCCCGCGGCCGTCTCGGACGAGGTCCCGGGGCGTGCCGTCGAACCGCTTCCGTCCCTCGGCGATGAGGATCACACGATCCGCCAAGGCGTCGACCTCTTGGAGGATGTGCGTGGAAAGGAGAATTGTTTTTTTCTCACCCAATCGGCGGATCGTTTCGCGCACCTCGCGGATCTGGTTCGGATCGAGGCCGCTGGTGGGCTCGTCGAGGATCAGCACGTCGGGCTCGTGGAGGAGCACCTGCGCCATGCCGACACGCTGCCGGTAGCCCTTGGAGAGCTTCGAGATCGCCTTGCCGATCACGCTCCCGAGTTGGCACTGCTTCACCACCGCCTCGATCCGCTCCTCCTTCTGCCGTTTCTTCATGCCCCGGGCATCAGCGAAGAATTCGAGGAGCGTCCGCGGCGTCATGTCGGGGTAGAGCGGGCCGTTCTCCGGCAGATAGCCGAGCCTAGTCGCCCCGGCGAGGCGGTCGGTCGACATGTCGTGACCGGCGATCCGCGCCGTCCCGGCCGACGGAGCCAGATAGCCGGTGAGGATCTTCATCGTCGTGCTCTTGCCCGCACCGTTGGGCCCGAGGAACGCTACGACCTCGCCCCGCGGCACGCGGAACGAGACATCCTCGATGGCGATGAAGGGACCGTAATACTTGCAGAGGCCATCGGCCTCGATCATGGCTTCTCCGCCAGGACTGTTCGTTTCAGACATGGCTGATGGGCTGCTGGACGGGTGGAGGGATGAGGAAACAACCCATTCTGGGGTGTGAAGCCCCCGCTGGGCAATCCCCCGCCCCCACCCGGCCTGACCGCGGGCCCGTGGCGGCCGTCGCGGCCGCTGCCCGGGAAGCCCGGTCAGGCGGGGACGGCACTCCCGCCGGGAAGTGGTTCGCGCCACGGTCCGGCGGCACCCCTCCGCCAGGCGACATGGCACAGCCAGTCGTCGAGCGTGGCGGGATGGTCACGACGGACATGCACGCCGCGGGTCTCCTCCCGCTCCAGCGCTGAGCGGATCATGAGCCGGGAGACTTCGAGCATGTTTTGGAGCTGCCAGCCGGCCGGGTCGGAGAATTGCCGCGGCAAGACATACCGGCACCAGCCCTCGACCGTGTCGAGCGCCTCGCTCAGCGAGTCTCCGATCCGCTCAACACCGACATGTCGCCACATCAGGCTGCGGAGGGAGTTGCGGATATCGGCCAGGTCGAGGGCGCCACGGGTGTCGGCAACGCGCGGGTTGGCAAGCGAGGGGACGCGGAAATCGTCGGGCGGCCCGGCGAGGATGTCGGCGCTGGCGGCACTCCCCGCCCTCGCGCCGTAGACAAGCCCCTCCAACAAGCTGTTGCTCGCCAGCCGGTTGGCGCCGTGAAGGCCGCTCGACGTCACCTCGCCGGCGGCGAACAATCCCGGCAGGGTCGTCCGGCCGATGGCGTCGACGACGGCCCCTCCGACCATGTAATGGGCCCCCGGCCGCACCGGGATCCGGTCCCGGGCGAGATCGAGACCGAACTTCGCACAGATCTGGGCCATCCCCGGGAACCGGGCGAGCACCCCAGCGGCATCGAGATGCGACAGATCGAGGTAGACGTTGGAGTGGTGGGTGCGGGCCATGACGACGGTGATCGCCCGCGACACGACATCGCGCGGGGCGAGTTCGGCGCGAGGATCGAAGTCGGGCATGAACCGGTGGCCATCGCGATCGACGAGCCATGCACCGGCACCGCGGACGGCCTCGGTGATCAGGCTGCGGGAACCGCCGGCGATGTAGAGGACCGTCGGATGGAACTGCATGAACTCCATGTCGCGGAGCTCGCACCCGGCGCGCCACGCCAGCGCCATCCCGTCGCCGACGGCCCCCTCGGGATTGGTCGATTCCCGGTAGAGCTGGCCGGCACCCCCGGTGGCGAGGATCGTGCGCCTGGCCCAGACGAGCGTCTTGCCATGCGCGCCGTTCCACACCAGCGCCCCCCGGCAGATCCCTTCGTGCGTGAGGAGGTCGATGGAGAACGTGCCGGGCCACATCGCGATGTGGTCGAACCCCCGGACCCGTTCGATGATCGCCCGCATCACCTCCCGGCCGGTGGCGTCGCCAAGGGCGTGAACGATCCGGTGGTGGCTGTGCCCCCCTTCACGGCCTAGTTCGAGCAGGCCGTCACGTTCGTCGAACTTTGTCCCCCAGGAGATCAGCTCGGCGATCCGCTGTGGCGCCTCGCGCACGACCGAATCGACCACCCCGTCGTGACACAGCCCGACGCCGGCCACGAGCGTGTCGGCGACATGGTTGTCGAAGCGATCCTCCGGATCGACGACCCCCGCGATCCCCCCCTGTGCCCATTGGCTCGACGAAGTCAGAAGATCGTCCTTCGTGACGACGGTGACCGAAAGCGAAGGGTCGACCGCCAGCGCGGCACGGAGCCCGGCCACACCTCCCCCGAGGACGAGGACGTCGGTGAAACAGTGCTGGACTCGCTTCGGACCGAAGGCGACGAGGTACCGCGGGCCATCGAACACCTTGGTCATTCTCCGGTTGTCCCCTGGGTATAGGCCTTGAACTGCTCCCGATATTCGCTCGGCGGCCGGCTTCGTCGCCCCTCCGCCTGCCCCCCCTTTACGTCCGCCGGCACATCCCGGCTGCTGCGGGCCCCCTCGGCCCGCAGACCGAGGCTCCGCACCGCCCGATCAAACTCGCTCCGTTTGACCGGATCATTGCTCTTTTCGAGGGACCGCATCGCCTCCCATCGCTGGAGGAAGGCCCGCGCCTGATCGCGCGTCCAGCCGAGTTCGTCGAGAAGATCCGTTCTCCCCTTGTCGAGATCATCCTTCAGTGCCCGAACCGCCAGATCGGCAGCGTTGCGGGCATGCGCGGTGTCCTGATCCCCCCACTCGGCTTCGGTCTTGGGGGCGTCGCCGTCGCGGCTGGGTTCCTTGTCGGGGGCTGTTCCATCGCCATTGGACCATCCGCCATTCCCCGTCGGGCTTGCGGCCGATCCGGGTTGTCCGTCGGGCGGTTGGTCGGGCTCGGCCCCGCCGCCCCCCTCCTGATCGCCTTCCTTCGCCCCACCGGCCTGGGCATTTCGTGGCGGTGCTTTGGGCCCAGGCTGAGATGGATCGCTGCCGGGTTTGGCTTTGCCGCC
>JBAWVV010000198.1:0-7806 GCA_037147115.1 Planctomycetia bacterium
ACCAATGACCATGAAGTGCACGGTGTGGGGGGTGGTCGTGGTGGCAGTGGCGATCGGCACGGTCCTCGGTGGGGCCGAGCCTGCGGCAGCGCAGAACCGGTTGCGCGCCCTCCTCAAGCGGCCGCTTCCGAAGGCCTTCAATGGCCCGCCGCCGGTCGCCACCGACGTGACGTTTGTCCCCGGCAGCGGCTCTGTTGTCGAGGCGATCGGTGACGATTTCGAGGACGAGAACTGGAGCTGGAACTACCGCCACCCGAAGAGCTCGGAGGAGCAAGACAAGCGCGTTCGCGAGCCGGTCGGCCGATCGGTCAACAACCGCTGGTTCGAGGGGATGAAGCGCGGCACCCCCGACGTCGTCAAACGGGTGCCGCTGCCGAGCCCAGGGCTCGAGGGGAGCGAACACGGGCTGCTGATCGCCTCGCTCAACACCGGCATCCCCGGCCGTCCCAGCTACAAGATGGAGCAGGACGACCTCATCTACAACATGCAGCGCAACTTCGGGCAGGGGATCCGCGTCAGCAACTCGCCGAGCGTCGTAGCCCGTGTCTACCTGCCGCCGATCGACCAGTGGGAGAAGCGCAGCGGCCCGACCTTTGGATTCCGTTCTGGCTGCTATACGCACGCCGTGATCACCGGCGACGATCATCCCGAGAAGGGGCGCTTCGGCCTCGAGGAATACTGGCCGGGAATGTTCATCTGTTACGAGACGGCAGCCGAGTCGAAGTCGAAGGAGGAGGGGGCTTATCTCAAAATCCGTGGCGGGCGCAACGGCGGCGAGATCCGCGGCCCGCAGATGACCGAGCTGGGCTGGTGGACGCTCGGGCTCTCGTTCACCCCCGACGGCCAGGTCCACTACTACGCCAGCCCCGGCGTCGACGAGCTCACCGCCGCCGACCACATCACGTCGCAGTTCCCCTACAACTACCGGACCGAGACGCTCAAGACGTTCTTCTTCAATGTCTGCACGAAGGACGACGGCAAGACCTGGAGCACCCCGTGGGTGGTCGACGATCCGAAGGTGTATGTCGTCCAGCCGCTCCCGGTCGCCCGCGCCAAGACCACGACGACCCGGTAGCCCTGCCGGCGGCTGCTGCTGCTAACGAACTGTCGTCGCCCCGCCGTCGAGGCGCCCGGCGGTGCGGAGGGAGGGCTTGGCCGCGGGAAACGAGCGTGCTGGGCCGCCGGAAGACAAAGGGGGAAAGGACGCGATGAGCCCGGCCGAGCTGGCCGGGGCCAGGGGGGGATGGGCCGATCGCGACACGATCGCCGCCGCCTCGGGGGAGAGCTTCAGACCGGGGCCAGAGGGGAAGAGGCGGAGCGAATCGTCGCCGGCGGCTGCCACCAGCCGCGCGGAGGTGGCCGGGCTTGTCTGGCCGCAGCCGGTGCCGAGGAGGCCACAGGCGACCAACAGCCATGAGGTGGCGGCCCCCGCGGCGAGGGACTGCCGGCGGGAGGATGGGGAAGGTGGCATGGCCGTCGATCTCCTCGACAGGGGAAGGCAGCCGCGGGATCGATGGAACGGGATCGCTCCCCCGCGACGGGCGAGAGATATAGGCCAAATCGCCCCTGTCGGCCGAGTCCAGTTTGGCGTTTTGTATCCCACCACTCGGCTCGATCGCCGTTCCCTGCGGCGTTCAGACCATCCAGACTCCCCCACCTCTCCGGTCTCCCAGGAGAGCGAGCCGATGAGGAAAAGAGGGGGGAAGAAAAAAAGGGCCCGGCCATCACGGCGATGGCCGGGCCCGCAGGGCTCATGTCATGGACGGGGCGTGATCGGCCCGGTCGCCGTCGGAGCGGCGGTCAGTTGGCCTCGGCCGTCACCCCCTTGAAGTCGTCGGTGCGGAACGGCGTCAGCGGAAGCCCGAGGCCGGAGTACATGTTGCACTTCGGGTTGTCGGCCCAGCCGTAGCGGACGGCGACGGGATCGGCGACCCCCTCGGCCGAGATCTCGATCCGGCCATCGGGGAGGATCGTCCCCTTGGCATGGACGAACGTGTGATCGGCGCCGGCGATCGTGAAGCCGACCAACTCGTTGACATCGAACGGCCGCCAGCCACCATCGACGTGTTCGAAGGCGAGGACGATCTTGTTCCCCTGCTTCTCCATCCCCTTGTAGATCGGGCTGTGGGCCGGGATGCCGGGGACCTTGTAGGTGTCGGCGAGCGCCCAGCGGGCGAGCCGCTTGCCGACATCCAGCTTGTTCTTCGGGTGGATGTCCTTCCCCTCGCCGATGTCGATGATCACCGCCTCACCGGTGTTCGGGAGGGCCTTCATCGTCATCGTCTGCGCTTCACGGAGCTCGGCCCAGGCGCTCTCGCCCGGCTGGGGCTGCTCGGCGTTGAAGTCAGCCAGCTGCACCCAGTAGAAGGGAAAGTCGCCCACGCCCCATTCCTCGCGCCACGACTTGATCATGAAGGGGAAGAGGGCGCGGTATTGATACGCGCGGCCGGCGTTCGATTCCCCCTGGTACCAGATCGCGCCGCGGATCCCGTAGCCGATTGACGGGGTCAATACGCCGGAATGGATGTTGCCGGGGCGGTGGTTGCCAAACATGTTGCCATCGGGATTGCCCGGCTGCCCCGGGGCAGGCTTCCCCTCCGCTTTGGCCTTCTCGGCCGCTGTCTTCCATTCGACCATCGCCTTGTCGTAGGCCGCCTTCTGGGCCGGATACTCGGCCTCGGTCTTCTCCCACCGCTCGATGAGCGGCTTGAAGCGGGCGTCGGCGGCAAGCGAGCTCCGCTTCACCCACGCCTCGGCGGCGCTGCCGCCCCAGGCGTTGTTGATCAGCCCCACCGGCACGCCGAGGGTCTGATGGAGCTGGCGGCCGAAGAAATAGCCGACCGCCGAGAAGTTGCCGACGGTCTCGGGAGTGCAGGTCTGCCACGTGCCGTTGAAGTTCCACTGCGGATCTTGCGTGCCGACCTGCGGCACCGAGATCAGGCGGATCTGCGGAAACTTCGCCGCCGCCCGTTCGAGATCGGGATCGGTCGAGGCGTTCACGCTCCACTGCATGTTCGACTGGCCGGCACAGACCCACACCTCGCCGATCAGCACGTCGTGGAACGTGACGGTGTTCGTTCCCTTCACGGTCAGTTCATGCGGGCCGCCGTATTCCTTCACCGGCTCGAGCATCACCTGCCAAGCGCCGTCGGCACCGGCCTTCGTCTCGTGCTTCTGGCCGCCGAGGGTGACGGTGACGGATTCGCCCGGGGAGGCTTTCCCCCAGACCTTGTTGCGGATCCCCTGCTGGAGAACCATGTGATCGCCGAACATGTTGTTGAGCGACACATCGGCGCGGGGCGAGACGCCCGGCACAACGGCGAGCGCGGCGAGGAGGAAGAGGGTCGACAGCGGACGGCGCATCGGTGAACTCCGGCGGGGGAAGGGCACTTGAGGCGCGCGAACCGATCGCACGATCCCCCTGCCCGTGCTCAAGAGGATAGCAGCCCGGCGCAGCGGTCGTCGCGAGGCCCCCGCGCACTTGCCGGGGGCATCGGCGGCCGAGATGATGCGAGGGCATGCCCCGTGCCAGGATTGATTCCCGAGGAGTTGCCCCGATGAGTTCGTCCGCGAATCGTTCGTTCCCGACCGGGATGGTGGCGCTCCTTGGCCTCGGCCTGATCGGGATCGGGCTGTGGTATTTCGCGGCACTCCAGCCGGTGGCCGTCAAGGCGATCGCGTCGGCTCTGGAGGAGAAGACATCCACCGCGTCCCCGCCCCCGCCTCCCGATGCGGGGCGCTGGGAGGAGGAGATCGCCCGCTACGAGGCGGTCGGCCGCGAGGCTCCGCCGGCCGCCGGCGCCGTTGTTCTCCTCGGGGCTTCGAACATCCGCATGTGGGAGACGATTACCGCTGATTTTCCCGGCTTGGAGGTCGTCAACCGGGGCGTGGGGGGATGCCAGCTCACGGAGCTCGCCGGCTTCGCGCCACGCCTTTTGTCGGCTGCAAGGCCGGGGGTCGTGGTGATCTCCGCCGGGAGCAACGACGTTCATGGCGGGGCCGACGCCGAGGCCGTGCTGGCGGCGTGGCGCGACGTCATTGCGACCATCCGCCGCGAGCATCCCACGGTGCCGATCCTCGTCATGGGCATCCTCCCGGCGAAGTCGCGCTGGGAGGAGCGGGAGACACAGACGACCGCCAACGGCCTGATCCAAAACGCGATCGCAGCGGCCGGGGGCGTGATCGATGGAGGGACGGTTGAGTACCTCGATGTCTGGGGGGATTTTCTCGGGCCCGACGCGACTCCCGATCCGCAGGCCTTTCTCGACGACGACCTCCATCCAAGCGCCATCGGCAACGCCCGTCGCGCGGCCCGGATGCGCCCCGTGCTCGATCGGCTGCTTTCCAAAGGGCCGTGACCGCCGGTCCGAAAAGGTCCGGGCCCTCGGGTTGGCGGTTCGCTCGAACGCGCCCGCCATGCCGCGCCTCGGCCGCGCCCCGATAGGATGGTTTCCGGGGGGCTCGGCAGCCGGCCGGAGCCCCGTGGCCACCGGGAATCTTCTCGATGAGTGCTGAAGACCAATCGCCCGATTCCGCCGTGCCGAGCCAGCCTCCGGCCGTAGCCCCGGCTGCTGGCCCTGCCGCAGCCGTGACTGCTGCACTTGCTGCGGTCCCTGAGAGCGGCTTCGATTTCTTTGCGGTCCTGTGGGGCGGAACGTGGCTGCGGTTTCTGCCGGCGCGCTTCCGCGAGCCGACGGCGCGGCTGGTGGTGCTGGGGGTCGGGGCGCTTGTTTCGATGGTGCTCTTCGCCCCCGCCGCCGACCAGCGCGGCGAAGCCTACATCGAGGCCACCTTCGCCCGAACGCTGGCGGCGCTGGCGGCCACCCGCGGGCTCGACAGCGCGATCTCGCTGGCGCAGAGTTCGGAGGTGAGCTTCAGCTTCGGTCCAGGCGGGAGCCTCGGCATCGGGCAGGCACTCGATCCGGTCAACGACCTCGTCGAGCAGTACGGCAGCCTCTTGCTGACGAGCACGACGGCGCTGGGCACGCAGCGCGTGGCGATGCAGATCGGGCGGGCGCTGGGATGGTGGCTGTTTATCCCGTCGCTCTTGGCGATCGTCGGTTCGTCGCTCGTCGGGGGGCGATCGCGGCGCTCGCTTCTGGGCTGGGGCACGCGGCTGTTCGGGCTGGCGCTGTTTGTCCGCCTGGCGATTCCGACGACGGCGTGGATCGATTCGGTGGTCGCGGCGCAGTTTCTCGAGAGTGGCTATCAACAAGCGGCGGCGGCCGTCAGTGCCACCACGGCGGAGATCGAGCAGGTCGAGCAGGCGGAGGAGATGGCCGTCAAGAACAAGGGCTGGCTCGACCGCTTCAACCCCGTCGATTACGTCGGCGAGCGGGCCCGACGGCTCTATGAAACGCTCGCGCAGGTCGGCGAATCGATCGTCAACCTCGCGATCTACTTCACGATTTCCACGATCATTCTCCCCCTTGGAACGCTGTGGGTCCTGTCGAGGCTGTCGTCGGCCCTGTTCTCCAATCGCAGCCCTTGAAATCGCCGCGGGAAATCTCCGCAGGCATTCCCGGCCAGGGGCACCGGGTTGACCCGTCGCCGTGCACGCGCGCCTCGAAACCCTCGGCACTGACCCCAAATGGGGGTGCAGGCGTAGCTGGAAAGGGGGGGTTTCGGGGGGAGGCCCCTCGGCAGGGCGCCGGCGACTCCCCATGGCGTGGGGCGGAGGAAGGCCCTTCAGGGCGACAGTGGGGTGAGCAGCGGGGCCGGTCGACGGCCGGCTGAGAGGGCCAAGAGAGGCTGAAAAAAGCCATTTTTAGCCAATCTCAAGGGGGATTTGCACCCTCCCGGAGGCCCGACTTTAAAAATCGTGACTCGTCCCTTGAAAGGCGGTCAAGTCAACGTAATCTATCCAACTTAACAGGCGGCCGAGCTGTTTCGGTCGTCAGAAGAGAGGGGTCTCTTCGACCGACCGTCAGTTCGGGCCGGCTCGAGAAAAATCCTGCTCGGTCCCACTGGTTTTTTGTTCCTTTCTGGAGGTGATAGTGATTCGTAAATTCGTGTTTCGAATCCTCCCCGCCTTTGCTGTTGTCGTGACGTGCGCGAGCACGTTTGCCGATGACTGCGGCAACTGCGGTGGCGGATGTGAGGGTGGCTGCGGCAACGCCGTGGCTTCCGAGGGTGGCGTTGTCGAGGGTGGCTCGGTCATGGCCGACGGCGGCTGTGCTCCGGCGACCAAGACGGTGTACCAGCGTCAGTACGTGACGGAGATGAAGACCGTCACGTCGACCGAGTACACCACGGAGCAGCGCGAGCGGACCTACACGGTCAACAAGCGTGTTCCGCGGACGGAAGAGAAGACCCGCACGGTCACCGTGCAGGTCCCCGAGACCCGGAGCCGTACGGTCAACTACACGGTCAACAAGCCCGTGACGGAGACCAAGACGTCCGAGTACACGGTCCAGGTTCCCTACACCGAGTCGGTCGAGCAGACCTACACGGTGAACGTGCCGGTGCAGGAGGAGAAGACCTCCACCTACACCGTCATGGTGCCGAAGACCGAAGAGAAGACTTCGAGCTACACGGTTCAGGTCCCCTACACGGAGTCGGTTGAGCAGTCCTACACGGTGATGGTCCCCACCACCGAAGAGAAGACCTCGACCTACACCGAGCAGGTTGCCTACACCGACTCCGTCGAGCAGTCCTACACGGTCAACGTGCCGGTTTCGGAGGAGAAGGTCTCGACCACCACGGTCCAGGTCCCCTACACCGAATCGGTCGAGCAGGCCTACACGGTCATGGTGCCGAAGTCCGAGGAGAAGGTTTCGACCTACTCGGTCCAGGTTCCCTACACCGAAACGGTTGAGCAGTCCTACACGGTGAACGTGCCGGTGTCGGAGGAGAAGACCTCCACCTACACCGTCCAGGTTCCCTACACCGAGTCGGTCGAGCAGTCCTACACGGTCAACGTGCCGGTTCAGGAGGAGAAGACCTCCACCTACACCGTCATGGTGCCCTACACCGAGGAGAAGGTCTCGACCTACACGGTGAACGTTCCTTACACCGAGCAGGTCGAGCAGACCTACACGGTGAACGTTCCCTACTCCGAGCAGATGACTGGCTCGCGCACCGTGCAGAAGCGGGTTGCGGTCCAGGGCTCGAAGACGGTGCAGGTCCGTGGTGGTCGCTGGGAGACCCAGCAGGTTGAGGTCGGTGGCGGCGTTGACGCCAACGGCTGCGAGTGTGCCCCCAAGATGTGCTGCAAGCGCGTCTGGGTGCCGACCTGCGAGACGAAGGAAGTTCCGACCTGCACCTACCAGTGCACGACCGAGGAGGTGCCCTACACCTACTCCGTGTCGCGCAGCCGTCAGGAGCAGCGCAGCAAGATGGTGAACGTGACCCGGAACCGCAGCGAAGAGCGGACTCGCACCTACACGGTGACGAACTGCCGCCCTGAAGAGCGGACCCGGAACTACACGGTCACCAAGTATGTCCCCGAGACGAAGACCCGTTCGGTCAACGTCACGAAGACTCGTCCCGAGGAGCGGACCCGCTCCTACACCGTGACGAAGATGGTGCCCGAGACGAAGACCCGTTCGGTCAACGTCACGAAGTACCGTTCGGAAGAGCGGACCCGCAACTACACCGTCACCACGAGCGTGGCGGAGCAGCGGACCCGTTCGGTCAACGTGACGAAGTATCGTTCGGAAGAGCGTCAGAAGTCCTACACGGTCACGAAGATGGTCCCCGAGACGAAGACCCGTACGGTCAACGTCACGAAGTACCGTCCCGAGGAGCGCACCCGCTCCTACACCGTGACGAAGATGGTGCCCGAGACGAAGACCCGTTCGGTCA
>JBAWVV010000199.1:0-7758 GCA_037147115.1 Planctomycetia bacterium
GGCCCCTCACAACTTCACGATCCCGCGGACGACCTTGATTCCGCCTCCGAGCGTCGATCCCCCGATGTCCTTTGCCAGCCGGACCAGCGCCGCGTGGAAGCCGAGATTCGGGAAGGCCCGCTCGACTTCGCGGATCGATCTTCTCGGCATTCCTTTCCGTAGCCACCCCATCGATGCATCGATCCAGTCGGCCCGGCGGCAGGCTTCGATGATCTCCGCATGCGGCCCACGATAGGGAAGCACCTTGTGGTGAAAGTGAATGATGCCCTGAAGGAGATCGGGATCGAATCCCCAGCCAGACTTCGCGTTGTCGGCCAGCGCCACTGCTGCTGACGGCTCGAGGTAGGCAAGGGCATGGTCGGTCCAGAGCCCGATGTCGTGGTAGGCAAACGCCGTCTCCACGACAGGCTCGACAGCAGCGTCGTTGCCGAGGAAGCCCATCGCGTAGGTGACCGTCCGCTCGACATGGTTGCGGTAGCCGGGATAGTCGCGGCCGATCGTGTCGACATACGGCGCGAAGATCGCGTCGAGCCGGGGCCGGGAGGTCTTGATGACGATGTTTTGCATGATTGCCCTCCGAGTGGTCCTTTGACGGGAACGCGTCGCGGTTGAACTCGCCCGCCTGCTGCCGCCGTTGGGCTGACGTCGCTGGCGTGTGCCGCGGTCGGGCGATTGCTGCCCGTGCCCCGGCCCCTACTGCTTCTTGCGTTCCCAGGTCTTGCCGAGCTTGTAACGCTGGGCACGATCAGCAATCTCTTCGTTCTTCGTCGTGGCGAGCACCGTGTCGAGCGCCGCCATGAACTCGTCCTTGTTGCCATCGCGGAGCTTGCGCTGGTGCGCCAACTCGACGATGCTCTGGCAGGCCGATTCGGCAAGCGCAGGCTGGTCAGCGTAGGGGAGCACGAATCGGAGGGTTTCCACGGTGCGAATGGCGCTGGCGCGCTCGAGCAACCGCCCCCGGTCCTGATCCCGTCGGCACAGGGCCATCGTCTGCTTGACCAGCGCCAGTTTTTCGGCTGGTTCGAGCGAGTTGTTGGGCAACGGGGCGATGCGGATCAGGCCAGCCAGAAGCATCTCCCGCTCTTCCTCGGTGGAGGCTTGCGCGACGAGGTGCAGGAGCCTGTCCTTCACCGTGGCATCGGGCCAACGGGAGAGCGCCACCAGGCCGAGTTTCCGATCCGCGGCGTCGGGGCTGGCGATCAAGCCGTCGACGATCTCGAGCACCGCAGCCCCGCCAACGCGGGCGAGCGTCGGCAGGAGCACCTCCCGAGCGGCGGGATCGGCGGCCCTGAAGCGATCGAGAAGCGCTGCCGCGGCGAGGTCCTTGCTGCGGTGTTCCTTGCAGACCTGCACGATCGCCCGGTCGGCTTCGCTGCGCTCGGTATCGGTTCGCGAGGCCAGCAACCCGGCCACCATGCCGGGGATCTGCTCAGGCCCCCCCATCGCCCCGAGCGCTTTCATGGCCGCAGCACGGACGTCGGCGTCAGCGTCGACGGCGGCGGCCACCAAGGCCGGCAGCGCCGATGTTTCCCGCCGCTCGGAGAGGATGCCCACGATCACCAGTCGCTGCGAACCAGAGCGGGCCTTGTCGCCAAGTGCGATTACCATTCGCGGCGACACGATGTCGGAGCGGATGGCCACGAGCGCCCCGCGGGCTGCGTCGACGGTGCCAGACTCACCAAAAAGAACTGACTCGAGAAAAGGAACCTCGTCAGGCCCCCCCAGGGCCGCCACGCCGCGGATCGCCGCCGCGCGGACGAAGGCCTCGGCCGGCCCCTGCGCCATGGCCATGATGGCCGGAAGGGCGGCCTTGTCGCCGCGATCCGAAAGCGCCGCGATGAGCGCTGCCTTTTCCTGGCTTCGCTCCAGCCCCGGCAGCACCACCTCGGCGAGTTCGCGCGTGAAATCCTCCCCCTTCAGTCCGCCCCGCACTTTTTCCAGGGCCACCGGCAGCAGGTCGGCATCACCGGAACGAATCAGTTCGACGACGCTGTCGAGGACGTCGCGCGATGGGGGCTCGGCAGCCTCTGCAGCCAGCAGCGACGGCGGCGCGAAGGCGAGCAGGATGACAAGGCAAACCACGGCATTGACAGGGCGCATGGGCACTTTTCACGGGGGGAGTGGCGACCGGCTGGCTGAACAAGGCCTGCCTATTCCGCAGCGGCCAGCAGGCCACGTTTCGCCGCGACGCGCACGGCTCGCTCTCGATGCGTCTTCGGTGCATCGCCGATGGAGGCGCTGATCGACGAATAGATCGCCTTGGCGGCTTTCCGATCTCCCTTGGCCAGAAACGCTTCGGCGCACGCCAACCGGGCGTCGACGACGGCCGCGGCCATGTCTCCGGCAGGCTTAGCGCCGGCGAGCGCCGCGGCGGCTTCCGGGGTCGCCAAGGTTCCCAGCGCCGCCGCAGCGGCCGCCGCAATCGTCGCGTCTCCCCCGAGGAGCCCGCCGATCACCGCCACACTCTGAAGGTCGCCACGGGAAGCCAGCGACGAGATCATGCCGATCTTGAGGCTCCCCTCGACAACGCCCAGCGCCTTCCGCAGGGCGGCAGCGGCCTCGGGGGCATCGATCCGCTCCAGAGCAAAGCGGGCCATGTGCGAGTTGTCGGCGTCGGTTAACAGCGCCGCAAGGGCCGGCACCGACACCCCGGTGCCGATCATCGCCAGCTTCCGGCAGACATATTCCTTTGTGGCCCGGCTCGTGCTGCCACCCAGCAGCGCCCCGAATCGCTTCTCCAGGTCGGCGCGCAGAGAGGTATCGCCATGGGCGGCCACGACGGCGGCGTCGATGGATTTGAAGAAATCGGCGTCGGCTCCCCAATCGAAGCCCGCGAGGGCCGTGAAGGGGGCATCGAGAGCGTTGAGGTCGAAGGCCATGAGCGGCACCCGAGGGATGGGGAATGATTGGAGAGAGAAGTTTGACGCCGATACGGTCGCTGTCTTGAGAGGAGCCAATTTCAGGGGAGCCAGCTTGAGAGGAGCCAGCTTCAGAGGAGCCAGGGTTCCCGGCGAGCGCGGTCGAGGAGCCGATTGGCCTCGTCGTCACCGGTGAATCGCTGGGCGCTGCGGTCCCATGTCAAAGACCGCTCCAGACGGTAGGCGATGGCGATCATGTGCGGTCCGGTCATGGTATTGACTGCCAGTTCGATGTCACGGAACGGCTTTGCCCGGGTCTTCACGGAGTCGATGAAGTCGCCGTAGATGCCCCCCTCCCCCTTGTAAGTGGGAACCGCCTTCCCCTCCCGCGGCGTTCCGTCGGCATGCACCTGGATGTCGCCCCCATGGGCGACCGAGGGCATCTCGGGGCGCAACGGCTGCGGCCGGTTGTGATGGACCGCGACACCGTTGGGATAGGTGAGTGAGACGTGCGGTCCGGCGTTGCCGCTGGCGGGGTTAAAGGCCACCGAGGCAGGCTGCAGCTCGCGGAGGTCGGCGGCGAAGATCGCCCCGCCGAAGTGGTGGGCCCCCCAGTCGGTGAGACTGCCGCCGGAATAGTCGACGTACGAACGCCAGCTGCCGCCGCCGGTGCCGAAATTGCCGTCGCAGCGACCGGGGTTGTAAGGCTCCCAGGGGGCAGGCCCGAGCCACAGATCCCAGTCAATGTCCGGCGGCGTGGCCACAGCGGGGAGATAGCAGGGCATCGACGGCCCGCCGACGGAAATATCGACAGCCTTGAGCGTGCCGAGCTCGCCCGACCAGCAGGGATTGACGATGTCCCGGTAGTCTTCGAGCACCCGTTGGCTGCCGCCGGAAACCACCCGGCCGTAGCGCCTGGCAGCCGCGATCATCAGCGGCCCTTCACGGAGGGTGAGGGTTTCGGGCTTCTGGAGATACACATCCTTGCCGGCCCGGCAGGCAGCGATCGTCATGATCGCGTGCCAATGGTCGGGGGTGGCGATGTGGACTGCATCGATGTCATCGCGGGCCAGCAGCTCGCGGAAATCAACGTAGGCGGCACAGTCCTTGTTGCCATATTTGCCGTCCACGCGCCCCTTGCCATCGTCGCGCCAATTCCGCCGCACGTCACACACCGCCACATACTGCACGTCGCTGCGGCCGAGAAATGCCCCTTGGTCGCCGGAGCCCATGTTGCCGATGCCGATCCCCCCCATCACGATCCGATCGCTGGCCGGAGGGGTCGTGGCGTTGCCGAGCGCCTTGGAGGTGATCACGTAGGGGGCGGCCATGGCGGCCCCGGTGGCGGTGGCGGCAGTGCCGAGAAATCGGCGCCGGGTCGTGGAGCGTCGTGACATGGATCCCCCGATCGATGGAGTGGCCCTGAAATCCCCACGCTCAGACTACACCGGGATTTCCCGAATGGCCAACCCCCGAATCGCTCCGTGGCGGCCGGTGCTGGCCCCCTCCAACCGCTTTCCTCCCGTTGTGATCCGTGGCCGAGCAACGTCGAGTGATCGCTCCGCAGGCCGACCAGCGTCGCTGGTCACCGCGCTTTCCCGAGAACGTCAGCCTCACTGGACGCTCAGAAGCGAGTCGCAAGTCACACGCCCGGCAGTCGCCCGGAGGACACCCGATCAGATGCAGAGGCATCGGCAGGGAATCGCTGGTTTGCAGGTCTCTTGCCCGGATCTCGTACCGCTCCGGGCGGGGGCAGCGGGGAAACTCGTGTAGAGTGACGTCGGGGTCTAGGGTTTTCACGCTGGGGGGAAGGCCATGGAAAAGTACCACGATCGTCGTGCGTTTCTCGCGCGGCTCGGTCAGGGAATGCTCGTCGCCGGGATTGGCGGACCGCTCGCCGTGGAGATGGGATTCCTGTCGGCTCGCGCGGTCGCCGCCGACGGCGTTTCCGATCGGCTCACGTTCGGCCCTCGCGAACCACTCGTCGATCTCCTCGCCGAGACGCCTCCCGAGGGAATCGTCCGCGCGGTCATCGATCGGCTCCGATCGGGCACGACGCTCGAGGAGCTCGTCGCTGCCGGGGCACTTGCCAACGCGCGGGCTTGTGGCGGCGAAGATTATGTCGGTTTCCACACCTTCATGGCGCTCGCCCCTGCCCTGCAGATGTCGCGGGAGCTGTCGCCCGACCGCCGTGCGCTCCCGGTTTTGAAGGTTCTCCACCGCAATGCCCGCTGCCTCCACGATTCGACGCGCGCCGGAGCCAGCGACACGCTTGCGGTAATCAGCGCTGGAGAGACCCATACGACGACGGCTGCCGATCTCCGCGAGGCAGTCCGGGCCCGCGATCTTCCCGGTGGGGAGAGCGTTTTCGCCGGGCTGACGCGGGGCACTGCGGAGGAGGCGTGGAATGCCCTCCTCCCGACGGTCCATGACGGCGTCGATGTCCACCGCATCGTCCTTGCCCATCGCGCCTGGGACATGCTCGGCCTTGTCGGCCCGGAGCATGCCGGCACGCTCCTGCGGCAGTCGCTCCACTACTGCTGGAAGCTCGAGGAGCAGTCGGCCACCCGGTTTGCGGCCCTGCGGGAGATGCTGCCGCGGCTCTATGAAGCGCACCGTCTCGACGCGGCGCCGGCGGTCGGCCGGACGGCGGATGATGCCTGGCTCGAAGGGGCGTGTGCGACGCTCATGAAACTCCCACCGGGCGACGCGGCGGGGCAGGTGGCCGAATGGCTGGCAGCGGGGATCGACCGCACGGGGATCTGCGACGCCCTGGCGCTTGCCGCCAATCAGCTCGTTCTCCGTGACGCGGGGCGGCCGCCGGAGTGGGCGCAGCCGGGCAAGCCGCCGGGGAGCGTCCATGGCGACTCGATCGGCGTTCATGCCTGCGACGCGGCCAACGCCTGGCGGCACATCGCCCTCTCCGCCAACCACCACAACGCCTGCGCGAGCCTGATCCTCGCCGCCTGGCACCTTGGCCTCGACTATCACCAAACAGGCCGGCCCTTCGCCGACTGGGAGCCCCGTCCAACGGCCGACGTCCTTCGCGGCGTGACGATGACCGATCCCCCCCTCCTCCTTGCCGAGCTCGATGACGCAATCCGCGCTGGTGACCAGGAGCGGGCCTGTGGCGTGACACAGCGCGCCTGCGATCTCGGCCACTCCCACCGGGGCATCCTCGACGTCCTCCTCAACTTCGCCGTCAGCGAGGATGGCTCGCTCCACGCCGAGAAGTACTACCGAACCGTCACCGACGAGCTTGCCCGCGCCCGGCCGCAGCACCGGGCACGGCAACTCGTGGCGCTCTCTCGCGTCACGGCGAGCGAGTACGGCAGCCCCGCCCCGGGGGTCGCGGAGGCGTGTGAGATCCTCGGAGTCGTGTGACTGGGGATGCCTTCGCCCGGAGTCGAGCGCTGATCGATCAGGTGATCGATCAGCGTCGCAGGCGCCTCACCACTTCACGTTCCACGGACGACCTTGATTCCGCCGCCGAGCGTCGATCCCCCGATGTCCTTCGCCAGCCGGAGGAGCGTAGCGTGAAAGCATCGTGCCGACATACGGCGCGAAGATCGCGTCGAGCCGAGGTCTGGAGGTCTTGATGACGATATTTTGCATAAACGCTTGCTTGATCGACACGTGTGCTAAGTCTGGTGCCGGTCACTCCAGCCCGATGCAGAGCACTTCGCGGTCGTCGCGCACGTAGCCCCGGCCGCCGGCGATCGTGAGCGATTGCCGCGACCGGCCGAGAAGCTCCGCGCGGCCGAGCTCTTGATAGCCCGCCGGCGTCGCGCGGGCGAGAACGAGCTCCCCTTCAAACGTCGTGATCCAGAGCTTTCCGTCGGCCCACACCATGTTCCCCTTGCCGAAGCGGGGCTTCCGCCACACTTCCCTCCCCGTCTTCGCTTCGAGGCAGACCAGATGCGTGACCGGCCCCGCCGCCCCGACATTGTCAAAGCCGTAGAGGTGGTCGCCGACGACGATCGACGTTTGCCATTCGTTGCGCATCAGGCTCTTGGGGCCGAGCGACTCCCACCGCGCCTGCGGGGCATAGACATCGCCGTCGCGCTGGAGATCGATGAGCACCGAGCCGTGGTTTTCCCCCGCCGAGACAAACACCCCTCCGTCGACGACGATCGGCGTCGCCGTGTTGCAGCCGAAGTCGGTCTCAAACGGGAATCGCCACAGCGCCTTCCCCGATCCCGGACGGAGCCCGACGACCTCGGTGCCGGTGACACTGACGATGGTCTCTGTGCCACCGATTTCGAGCAGCGTCGGAGATGAATAGCCGGCGCTCCCTGCGGAGGCCTTCCAGGCCGGCTTGCCATCGGCGATTGAAAAAGCCGCAATCGCGCCGTCGGCGCCACCGACATGGACGATCACCTGCTCGGCGACGACCAGCGGCGACGACGCCATCCCGTAGTCGGAGGGCTTTGCTTTTGCTTCCCCAACGGCATCGACCTGCCAGAGGATCTTTCCATCGGTGCGGCTCACGGCGACGAGAATCCCTTCGCCGGAGAAGGCGAAGACGCGTTCTTCCGCGATCGTCGGCGTGGCACGCGGACCGTTCCCCTGCCCGTTTTCGTAGGCCGGGCCGAGCGGGGTTTTCCAGGCTTCCTTGCCGGTCGCGGCATCGAGGGCGACAAGCCACTGCTTTCCGGCATCGTTCCAGGTGGTGACAGCAAGGCCATCGGCGACGGCGACGGCCGACATCCCAACGCCGCCCGGCACGCGCCAGATCGGCTTCGGGCCGCCGGCCGGGATCGCATCGATCAGCCCGGTCTCCTCCGAGATCCCGTCGCGGCGGCTCCCGAGAAACCCGGGCCACTCATCGGCCGGGGCAAGCGCCGGCACGATGGCGACGAGCAGGGCGCAAACGGACAGGCAGGTTCGTCGCATCAGA
>JBAWVV010000200.1:0-7737 GCA_037147115.1 Planctomycetia bacterium
GGAGAACGGCTGGTTCGGCGCCACGATTCCGCGGAAGTTCACGCAGCACACCGGGATCGAGGCCCGTGCCATCTCCCTCGACGACGAACTGACGATGGGGCTGCGGGCCGTCCGCCGGCTCCAGCAGGAGTCGGGCTGCAACCTCGCCAACTGCCGGGGGATCGTCTTTGTCTCCCCCTCCTTCATTCCCCCGTCGATCGCCAGGCGGCACCTCGCTCCCCACGAAGCGGCGCGGGAGCGGCCGCGGCGGGCCGCCCGGCAGTTGGCCCGTGAGCTCGGGCTGCGACGCTGCCGGACGCTCGGGCTGAACTGGTTTTGCTGCGGCTACAGCCGGGCTTTCGCGCTGATCACAAAGCGCTGGGCCCCACGGCTCGTCCTCGAACGCGACGACTTCCTCCTCGTCGTCGTCGCCACCCGCATCAGTCGGATCACCGACTACGGCTGCACGACGACCGGCGGCCTGTTCGGCGACATGGCGTCGGCCACGATCCTCGCCCCGATGGCGAGCCGGCGCTATCCGGTCCACTTCGGGATCGTTCGTGCCGACGCCGGCAAGCAGCCGGTCGATCGGCCAGCGTTCGATTTTCACCTCCGTTCGCACGTCGCCGTCCCCGCCGTCGACGGCACGCGAACGCACGACCAGACGCGGCTCGTCTTCTCGCTCGACGGGATGACGATCGCCGATCTCGCGCCTCGGGCGATGTCGGCGGCCGTCGTCGAGACCCTCGACGCCGCCGGCCTCCGTGGCACCGACGTCGATTTCGTGGTGCCTCACCAGGCCGGCGCGGGGATCGTCCGCTTCACCGGCATGAAGCTCGAGGAGGCGGGGATTGGCGGGGAGCTGGTCAACGGCCTGACACGCCGAACCGGGAACGTCAGCGCCTGTTCGATCCCGCACGCCCTCCGGGAATCGTGGTCGCGGCTGCGGGGGCTCGTCGCCTGCCCCACCGCGGCGGTCGGCAGCCCAGGCCGGCCGGAGGTGCTTCACGGCTGCATCCTCCTCCGCGGCACGGCCCTCCACGACGCGCAGGTGAGCGCCGCCGCCTGACGGTCCGCAACCCCGAGCTCACGTCCCCCGCCGCGCCGCCTGGGCCGCGCGGCGGCGCGATTCGAGGGCGTCGCCGATCTCCGCTGCCAAGCTTGGCGAGTGGTCGAGCAGGTCGCCGATCGCCACCGGATCGAAGACGAACACCCGCAGGTCCTCCGCGGCAACGATGCGCACATCGTCGAGCCCGCCGCCGGCGGTCAATTGATCGCCGAAGCACTCTCCCGGTCCGATCGAGCCGATCGGCGTCGAATGGCCGCGCTCGTCGCTGGTCACGAGAGACGCCCGACCGGAGAGGATGAGCGCGAAGCCGCTGAACCGGGAGCGCGAAGAGTGGATCGACTCCCCTTTGGCGTAGTCGCGCACAGCCGGCGGGCGGGCCGTGGCGTGGGAGAGCGCGGGCTGGAAACGGGCATGACGCTCGAGCACCTCCGTCGGGGAAGGCTCTGGCCGGCCGGGCGACTCCCCCGGGCCGTACTCCATTTGGATCGGGTAGGGGATCGTCAGCCCCTCGCGCCGGGCGACATACCAGACGCGGCAGATGACCGTGTCGCGGATCGCGGCCAGTTCCTCCTGCATGGCGACGGAGAAGATCAACCGGTAGGTGAGCATGGAATCGCCGTACCCCAGCGCTCGCACGATCGGGGCCGGGGTCGCCAGCACCCCGGGGATCGATTCGAGCATCGCTTGGAGAACTTCCTTGACGCGGTTCGGCGGATCGTCGTAGCCGAAGCCGATCTCGACGACCTCGGTGCGCACCAGCGTCGGGCGGGAGAGATTGCTGAACTCGCTCTTGTAGAGGGAGACGTTGGGGACGATGTGGAGCTCCCGCGTTGCCGTCTCGATGTGGACGCTCCGCCAGTTGATCTCGATGACGCGCCCCGTGACGCCCCCGGTCCTCACCCAGTCGCCGACCTTCAGTGGCCGCTCGAAAAGGAGCATCAGCCCTGAGACGAGGTTGCCGAGCGGTTCCTGGAGCGCCAGGCCGATCACGACCGATCCCACCCCGAGGGCCGTGAGGGCGCCGCCGACCTCCTGCCCCCAGACTTTCGAGTAGATGACCACGCCGCCGAGCGCGACCAGGGCGATGCGGATCAGGTCGCGGAGGAGGGTGGGAACGCGGTCCTGCCAGGAGTCGGCAGCGGCAAGCCCGAAGAAGGCATCGTTGAACGCGCCGACGACCGCGTACAACGCCGCAATCCAGAACACCGTCTCCGCGACCCGGACGACGCCGCCGTCGGCCGGCAGACCGAGCACGAGGCTCACCAGCAGGAGCACTGCCAGGCTGGGAACGACGAGGTCGCGGAGATTGCGGAGCGTCCGCGCGAAACGGACGCCGCGCCGCTCGCACGCGGCAGTCGCCTCGGTGAGCGCCAGTTCGGCCAGCGGAAAGCCGAGCGCGAGGAGGACCGCCGGCCAGAAATTCGGCACGCGGGTCGAGAGCGGATGGGTGAGGAGCCATTCGATCATCGGCTGCTCCTCATGCCCGCAGGGACCACGTCTCGATGGCGGGTCGGCCATCGAGAGCGGTCGTGGACGGCCCGTCGAACTCAAACAGCCCCGCGGTGCGCTCGCGCACCTGGTGGGTGACGCGGATCGCCGCTTTGCCTTGAGCGGCAAGGCCCTTGGCCACGGCGACGGTTTCCCCCCACAGGTCGTAGAGGAATCGACGCCGGCCGACGACGCCCCCGACGACCGGGCCGGCGTTGATGCCGATCGAAACGCCGACGTTGAGGTGGTGGTCGCGGTTGAAGATGGCGACGATCCGCTCGATCTCCCGCGCGAAGGCGATCATCCGCCGGACATGGTCGGGACGGATGACGGAGAGACCGCAGACGGCCAGGTAGGTGGTGCCGGTGGTCTTCACCTTCTCGATCCCTCCGACATCGGCGGCCTCGTCGATCGCCGCCACGAGGTCGCCGAGGATGGCGAGGGCCCGGGCCTCGCCGACGGTCTTGCCGTAGTGCTCCATTCCGACGACATCTGCCACGAGCACCGACACGTCGGCAAACTCCCTGTTGGCCTGCTCGTCCCCGTCGCGCCGTGACTCGACGGCCGACGCGGGAAGGATGTTGAGGAGGAGATCCTCGTTCTCGCGCACCTGCGTCTGGAGTTGTTCGGTCTGCCTGCGGATGCTCGCCGCCATCCCGTTGAACACCCGGCCGAGTTGGCCGAATTCGTCCTCGGATGTGACCGGGACGCTGACGGAGGTGTCGCCGGCCCCGAGCCGCTCGGCGGCGAGGGTGAGAGCCCGGAGTGGTCGGGTGAGGAGGTTCGAGAAGGCGAGCGCGAGGAGCGTCGATGCCAACGACAGGCCGCTGGCGAACCCGAACACCGTCCGGCCGAAGCGGGCGGTCGGCTCGTAGGCCTCCGCCTCGTCGATCGAGGTTACAAGCGCCCACCGCAGCCGGTTGAGCTCCAACGGACCGTAGGCTGCCAAGATCTCCTTGCCGCGGTAGCCACGCGTTGTCATCACCCCGCTGCGGCCCCGCAGCGCCTCCTCGACGCTGGGGTTGTCGACCGGGAGGAGGCACATGGCCGTCCCCCGCGCCCGCATCCTCTCGATGGCCTCCCGCGGGACCCCCTCGGTGGCGAGGTCGGCGAGGAAGACCTCGGCATCCTCAACCATGAAGCGAGACCGACTGCGGATCGTCCGATCGGGTCCGACGAGGTAGCACTCCCCGGTGCGCCCGAAGCCCTCCTCCGACCAGGCGTAGTTCGCCGACAGCACCTTGTTGAAGGTCTCGATCGGGAACTGGAGAACGAGGATCCCGAGAAGCTCCGATCCGTCGTAGATCGGGCTGGCGATAAAAGCCATCGGCTGGCCGAGGCTGGGGGCGAACTTCTCGAAGTCGGAGATCTCGAAATCGTCGCGCTCCTTGTGCCCCTGGAGGCTGCGGACGAGCGTGGCCAATTGCGTGTTGGCATACGGGCCGACCTCGAGGTTCGTGGCGAACTCGGCCGTCTTCGCGTAGCTGTAGACGATGTCGAGCGAGTCGGGGTCGACGATGAGGAGATCGGCGAAGCCGAAGATCGCGACGGTGCGGGCGAACTCCTTGTGGAACCGGGCGTGGACCTGACCGTATTCCCCGGTGTCGCCGGGAGGAGCTTCGAGAAGGTGCTTCTCGCCGTACGGGGCCGGGTTGGCAGCGAGGTAGTGGTATTGGAGGGAGCGGGCCGCCGGTGAGGCGGGGAGATACTGCTCGACAACCGGTTGGCCGCCGCGCCCCTCGTTGAGCTTCGGGAGGTAGTCGGAGGCGTAGAACGAGACCAGCGCCTCCTCCTGGGCGGGCGTGAGCCGCGAATCGGCGAGCCGCGCGAATGCCGCTGTGAACTCCCGCGCTGCCCCGGTCACCGTCTGGCTGTCCGACATCGCGATCACCTGATCGCGGAGGGCGTCGAGCATCATCGAGACATTGAGCGTTTTGGCCGATCGGATCGCCGTCAGCCGTTCGCGGAGGGCCGCATCGAGGGACGAACGGCCCGATTCGTAGCCGATCCAGGCGACCGTGCCGATCGACGCCAGACTCACTCCAAGGAGGAGGAGAATGACCTTCGATTGGATGCTCATTCGGCCGAGGACAGCCATGATCTTCTCGCGCAGGCGCGGGGCCGGGGCACGTGGACGCATGCAAACCTAGGCCGGCCCGTCGGCCATTCAACCGACCTTGACGGTCAGAAGAGGGGGACGGACCGCGGCCAGACCGCAGAATCGGCAGGATGGCTACCACCGGGCCGTTTCGTCTTCTGGGCGCGGGGGGCGGCGGGGTACGATTGGCCAACTTCAAGGAGCCAGCACCATGATCACGCCTTCCGGCGACCACAGCCAGACCCCGCGCATGAAGCATCCGAGGGCTCCCCGCCGGCGGGCGTGGGGCCTGCTCGTCGTGGCAATGCTGGCGCTGGCACTGCCGGTCGATGCCGGGGCTCAGGGGCCATCGACGGCCGCTCCGGCCGCACCTCCGGCCCCCGGTGACGTCGACACCGAGCGGAGCCGGGTCTACATCTTCGTCGGCAAGACCGGGTTCGGCCACGATCACGCCATCGTCGGCCGCCTCGCGTCGGGAAGGGTGGTCCTCGACGCGGCTGAGAATGCTGGGCAACTCGTGTTCGACATGCCCTCCTTCCGCGCCGACACCCCCGACGCCCGCAAGGCGCTCGGCCTGTCGGGGGAGACCGATGCCTCGACTCGGCAACAGACGACCGACAACATGCTCGGCGCCGAAGTCCTCGACGTCACCCGCCACCCCACGGCGACCTTCGACATCGAATCGGCCCTCCGGTCGCGGCGACGGGCCGAGGGGGCGAAGCCGACGGTCGATCTCGTCGGCACCTTCACGCTCCATGGCGTGGCGAGGAAGGTCGTGATCCCGGTCGAGATCGAATCGGCAGGCCCGATCCTCCGGTTCCTCGGTTCCTTCCGGATCAAGCAGACCGACTTCGGCATGAAGCCCTACAAGAAGCTCGGCGGGGTCGTCGGTGTGACCGACGAACTGGTCATCCATGGCGACATCCGCGTCGCGGCCACCCCCGTGGCGGGGCCGGCGGCGAACCTGACGACGCCGACGGCGCAGCCGCCGGCGGGGCGTCTCCCGGCCGAGCAGCCGGTCCCCGCCGCGATCGGCGGTCCCCGATGATCCATGCGCCCACCGGGGCGGGCGTCGTCGAAAAAGCGGCCATTCGCAGCCACTACGACCTCGCCACCCCCTTCTACCGGCTGCTGTGGGGGCCGCACATCCACCACGGGCTGTGGTCGGAGGAGGATGCTGCCAGGCCCGTCCCGCTTGTCAGCCCGCATGCGGCCCAGGAACAGCTGACCGACACGCTCGCCTCCCTCGGCGGGGTCGCCGTGGGGGATCGGGTTCTCGATGTCGGCTGTGGGATGGGGGGCTCGTCGATCCGTCTTGCGCGCCGGTTTGGCTGCCGGGTCGACGGGATCACGATCAGCGGCGTGCAGCAGCGCTGGGCGACGCTTGCCGCCCGGTGGGCGGGGGTTGGCGATCGGGTCGAGATCCGTCGGGCCGATGCCGAGACCGCCGACTTCCCCGCCGGGGGGTTCGACGTCATCTGGAGCGTCGAGTGCACAGAACATCTCTTCGACAAGGAGGCGTTCTTTCGGCGGGCCGGGGCGTGGCTCCGCCCCGGTGGACGGATGGCGATCTGCGCCTGGCTGGCTGCCGCCGACGCCGATCGCCCCGGACCGCGTGGCGAGGTCGAGGCGGTTTGCGAGGCCTTTCTCTGCCCGTCTCTGGGCACCTTCGCCGACTACCGCGGGTGGATGGAGGGGGCCGGGCTCGAGGTGGTCTGCACCGAGGATTGGACAGACCGAGTGGCACGCACCTGGGAGTTGTGCGATGCCCGCGTGAAGCGCCTCGGCCTCCGGACCGTGGCCGGATTCATCGATCGTCGTCAGGCCGACTTCCTCGGGCACTTCGGCACGCTCCTGGGGGCCTACCGTTCCGGTGCGATGGCTTACGGGGCGATCGTGGCGTGCCGGAAGGTATGAGCAGGAAAGTGATAAGCAGGACGGGGCCCGACCGCAGCGCGCCTTCCGTCCGGTGCGTCGGATCGGATCAGTCAACCACCAGCGGAGCGACAGCACCGATGCGACGAACCGTCGGGATCGTCATCGGCGTGGGGACGCACATCCTCTTTGCCGTCACCGTCTGGCATCTGTTTTGGTTCCTGAAAGGAGTGCCGGTCCGAACCGCGCCGTGGAGCGGAGTTGGCACCGGATCAGCGCTCGTCATCGATGCCCTCCTCGCCACGTCGTTTGCGCTGCCCCACAGCCTCCTTCTTGTCCCCGCGGTGCGCCGCAGGATCCTCGGTGCGGGGGTGCCCGCCCCGTTCTACGGCTGCCTGTTCTGCATCGCTACCTGCGTCAGCTTGTTGCTGACAATCCTTGCCTGGCAGCCGGTTGACACGGTGGCCTGGCGCTGGCCGGCGCCGCTCGACGCGGTCGTCGCCTGGGCCTTCATCGCCTCGTGGGTGGGGCTGTTCTTCAGCCTCCACCTTACGGGCCTCGGCTGGCAGACCGGATGGACGCCGTGGTGGCACTGGTTCCGTCGTCTACCGGTGCCGCGGCGTGCCTTCGTCGAGCGCGGGGCCTACCGCTTCCTGCGACACCCGGTCTATCTGGCATTTCTCGGGCTGGTGTGGTTCGCGCCGGTGGTGACTTTCGACCGCGTCGTGCTCATTGCCTGCTGGACGGTTTACATTTTCATCGGCAGCGTGCTCAAGGACCGCCGGCTCGCCCGCTACCTCGGTGACGACTACCGGGCCTACCAGGCCCGCGTTCCCGGGTACCCTGGGATCCCGTTCGGTCCCCTCGCTCGCCTGCCCTGATCGACCGGCGTGCCCCTTCCCAGAGTTTCTCTGTGCTCTTCGCGCCGATCCCACGAGTCCGCGAGCCCGAACTGATGGACGACCCGGCGCTCGCCGAGTCTGACCACCTCCGGGCCCTCGTCGCCCTCGGCACGATCAATATCCTCTCGCTGACCGCCGCGCAACTCGCCGGAGGGATCGCGGCGCTCGCGGGGCAGAAGCACGATTCCGTGGCCGGGCTCGAGGTGGTCGATGTCGCCAGCGGGGGCGGCGACGTAACGATCGATCTGGCTCGGCGGCTGGAGGGATCAGGGCGGTGGGAGACGATCTCCGTCACCGGCATCGACATCAGTCCGCGGGCGCTCGAG
>JBAWVV010000201.1:0-7704 GCA_037147115.1 Planctomycetia bacterium
GGGCCGCTGTGGTGTCCGCCGGCAGGCCAGCCGCGGCCTGCTGATGGGCGCGGGGATGAACTGCTGCGGTAGGATGAAGCCGATTCGATGCCCGATCGTCTGATCCTCACCCAGTCACGGCGGCCTCTCTTCTCTCTACCGGAGTCCATCATGCCGCAGCCGACGATCCTCTTCTCCACCGACTTTTCCCATGCCAGTGACGCGGCCCTCCCCCATGCCGAGGCGCTCGCGCGCCAGCAGGGGGCCAGGCTTCTCGTCGTCCATGTCGAGGAGCCCCCGCTGGCCTACGGCGGAGGAGAGCTCTACTACGGCATCCCCCAGCCCGACACCGCCCGGATCCGCGCGATGCTCGAGGCGGTGAAGCCGGCCGATCCGACGATCCCGTTCGAGCAGCGCCTGGCCATGGGGGACCCGGCCGCTGAGATCTGCCGAATCGCTGCCGACGAAGGGGCCGAGCTGATCATCCTCGGCACCCACGGCCGCACCGGCCTGTTCCGGCTCCTCATGGGGAGCGTCGCCGAGTCGATCCTGCGGCGGGCCCCCTGCCCCGTCCTCGTGTACCGTGAGCCCCGCCATCCGGCCACGAAGCGACCTGCGACCGCCGGCGTCTGATCGCCCCCCCCGCCGTCGAGGACCGCGTGTGTTGAATCGCTCCGGGAAACTCCCCACCCCGTCGCATGGCGTCGAGCCGTTACGCGGGCGTCTCGCTCACCGCGCCCGCGTCCGCGCCGCGCTCCGCGAGCGCTTCGACGGGGCGGGATTCATCGAGGTCGACACGCCGATCCTCTCGCTCGAGGTGCTCCCCGAGGCACACATCGATCCGATCCCGGTCGCGGTCGACGGCGGCGACGCCCCACTGCAGTGGCTCCAGGCAAGCCCAGAGGCGCTCATGAAGCGCCTCCTGGCGGAGGGATCGGGGGCGATCTATCAGTTCGCCCGCTCGTTCCGGGCCGGGGAGCGGGGCGCCCTCCATGACGTCGAGTTCGTCCTTCTCGAGTGGTATTCCCCCGGGGCCACGCTCGACTCGACCGCGCCGCTGCTCGCCACCGTCTGCCGCGATGTCCTCGGCACAGAGGGCCTCGAGCGCCTCTCCTGCCGCGATGCCTTCCGGCTCCATGCCGGCATCGACATCCTCGCCGCCAGCCCCGCCGACTGGCGCGAGGCCGGGCTCCGCCTCGGCGTCTGTGCACCGCACGGGACCGACGACGACGCCGATCTGTGGTTCGAGCTTCTCCTCTCGGAGGTCGTCGGCCCGCGGCTCGGCCGCGGCGGGCGGCCGACGGCGCTCGAACTCTGGCCGGCCAGGCAGTCGGCCTTCGCCCGGCTCGATCCCGACGATCCCCGCCTCGCGCGCCGTTTCGAACTCTTCGTCAACGGTGTGGAGCTGGCCAACGGCTGGGAGGAAGACACCAGCCGCGCGCTCCTCGCCGCCCGGATCGATGAGGCCAACCGGATCCGTGTCGCCGGCGGCCGGCCCCCTCTTCCCGTTCCCGGTCGACTCCTCGCGGCCCACGGCCCCACGATGCCGGAGGGCGTCGGCGCGGCGCTCGGCTTCGACCGCCTCGTCATGCTCGCCGTCGGGGCCGAGACGCTCGACGCCGCCCGCCCCTTCGGGCTGCGGGAGGCCTGAGCGGCGCCGGCCATCACGCGCGGTGCGGCGATCGATCGTCGGCCACGCTACTGCCCGACGTTGGGGGCGATCCCGGCGACCATCCAGTTGTCGTAGATCCGCTGGCCACGCGTCACCGGCTTCGACTGCATCAGCATCCGGATCTCGAGCGGCTTGGAGCGCCCCTCACACGGGCTGATGACGACATCAACAGCCCAGGAGTCGGGGTAGCGATCCTCGGGGCCGACACAGTGCAGGTCGACGGCGGCAGCACCGCCGCACGCGCGGATGTTCTTGATGATCTCCATGCCGGCAAGCGAGGCCTCGGCCTGCTTCTCCTGGATGTCGGGCGTGGCGATGCCCCCGACTCCCATCCCCATCGGCGGTGGGATGACCTGCGGCAGGCAGGTCTTGACCGCCTCCCCGAGCCGATCCTCTCGGACCATGTCGAGGAACATCCGGGCGGCAGCCTCGGCCCGCGCGAAGGCCACCGATCGCTGCGTCAGGTTCGTCGCCACCGACTGCGTCCCGAAGCCGACGGCCAGCGCCAACCCGGCCAGGGCCCACCAGCGGCCGGTCTTGCGATCGTTGGAACCGGCGCGTTCTTCGCCGTCGCCGCGTGGCGAGACATCCTTCAGCGCCACCACCGCCAGAGCCGAGGCGATCATCGGCACGACAAGCAGCGCCGAGGAGAAAACCGCCGTCGCCGAGAGCATGCCGGCAATCAGAGCAAACACCGCCAGCACGCTCACCGGTCGGTAGCCGGGGACATCCGTGGCGCCGGCGGCATCGGGCAGGTCAGTTGGCATTCACCCGCAGCCCCTCGGACTGCTCCAGCTTCTGGCGTCGATCGGCATAGCGGAGGATGAAGTTGTCATCCTTGTCAAACTTAATCGCGCTCTCCTCGGGGTAGGCGAACGGGCCGCTCGCCGTGGCAAACCTCACCCAGTTGAGCCATTTCCGGTCGGGGGCGAAGCCAAAGAACATCCGGCTCTCGGGGGTCGGCTGGACGAGGGCCCGGGGCACGGCCGCGGTGTGGAGGCTCGCCGCCGCGAAGCAGACCATCACCCAGGCGGTGATCACCGCCACGAGCGGGCCACCGACGAGCTCCACCTGCCGCAGAAACTTGACTTTCGTGGTCGACACCCGGTCGGTGATCAGGCGCATGACAAGGAGCACCACCGCAAAGATCCCCCACAGGCAGAGGAAATCGATGAGGTAGGTGTAGGACGGCATCTTGGCATCGAGGAAGCCGGCGAGCCGTTCGAACCAGGCGGTGGCAAAGGTCGCGGCAGCGACGATGTTCAGCAGCATGACGAGCCCGCTCCACAGCCCTTCGCGCGCGAGGACGAGCGCGATCGCCAGGAAAACGAGAACGAGAAGGAGATTGACGATCATCGTGATGAGCCTCCCGATTCACTGCCAGACTTCGGCGCGAAGACCCGCTGCATCTCTTCCATTGTGGTGGTGCCATCGAGCACCAGCCGCATCCCCTCGTCGCGCATCGGCTTCATGCCGTCCTTGGCTGCCGCCTGCCGGAGGACCTGGGCATCGGCCTTCTTGGAGACCGCCTTCCGCAGAGTCTCGCCGGAGGCGAGCTCGAAGATCGCCGTGCGGCCGAAGTAGGAGGTCCCCGAGCAGATCCGGCAGCCGGTCTCGCTGGGGCGTCGAAGAGTCGCCAGCTCCTCCTTCGTTTTCTTGTATTTCGCGACCATCTCCGGTGTGATCTCGATCTCCTCGCGGCACTTCGGGCAGATCTTGCGGACGAGCCGCTGCGAGAGGGAGCCGAGGAGCGTGCGGGCGAGGAGATCGGGCGGGATCCCTACGGCGAGGAGCTTACCGACGGCGTCGATGGCGTCACTGGCGCGGAGGCTGATGACCACGAGCTTGCTGTCGTCGGCGTGCTTGATGAGCTCGAGGGCGAGATCCTTGTCGCGCAGATCACGGGTGACGATCCCCGCCGGATACTCGCGCATCGCCCCTTCGAGGGCGGCGACAGGGGTGATGTTCGCGCGGGCGTCGTACCGGATCGGCTTGACGTTTTGGATCTCGCGCGGCGGGGCGGCTGCATCCTCGATCGAGATGAAGTCGCGGAGCAGACGATCGGCCGACGAGACGACGACGTCGAACGTCGTCGTCAGCCCCGCGACTGCCGGCGACGAGAGTACAACGAGCCCCTTCTCGAGGCCCAGCAACTGGGAGATCGTGTCGGAGATCGGCTTGGGGACCCCCAGGTCGCCCATCGACTTGAAGACCACCGACGGCGTGTCGACCTGGATCAGCACCTGCTCACCGGTCGGCGCCGACTGCACCATGAGCTTGCAATTCCGCGGCTTCCCCTCCACCTGGACGGCGAAGGTGCCGGCAAGGCGACCGCGGCGCTCCTTCGGATCGAGCCCGCAAAGAACTTTAAGCGACACGATCGCCGCGTCGGCGGCATGCCGCTCCATCGGCGGCTCGTCGGCCCACACCTCGGCCCGCCGCCGCGATCCACCCGAGGCCTGCATCCGCCGCGGCATCCACACCCCGTCGACCTCGTGCCGAACGTTGACATCGGTCGGGCTCCATTCCATGAGCACCGTCGAGGCCCGCGAGCTGACGGCCATCTGGAGGATCTTCTTCGCTTCCTCGATCCCCTCGGTGGCCAGGGCCCGCTCGAGGCGCCCCTTGTTGTCGTCGGCTGACTTGCCCCCCGCGGCCTGGAACGTCAGCGGCGGGAGAGCCGCCACCGGCTCGACCTCGGCCTCGATCTTGACGCCGAACTGGGCCATAAAGCGGGAGAAGAGGCGGCGCATGTGGCCGCCGGTGAGGACCTTGTCCGACTTCCCTACCTTGGCGTTGTGCTGCGAACTGTAGACCAGCGCCGGGACGAGCCAGGCCAGCGCCATGATCACCTGGCCGGCGATCGAGGAGGGGATCACCCAGGCCAGGAGGGCCGCCACCGTGAACGGGAAGGCGGCGAGCGCTCCCCAGAGATTGGGCCGCAGGCCGAGCTTTGCCGAATCGCGCGTGATCCAGTCGCTCGTCATCGCCCAGCCGACGACCTGCAGCCACCAGCAGACCAGCGGCAGGATCGACAGCCCGCCCCCCGGCTCACGCGTGGCCCACTGCGGATCTGGCGCGGGCCAGCCCTGGGCCAGGCCTGGTGTCGCGGTGAGCACGAGGGCCCAGCCCACGATGGCCGCGGGAAGAATGTTTGTCGACAATCGTCGCATCACGTCACTCCGATGCCCTTGAGCGCCATCATCAGCGCCTCGCGATTCGGGGCGACCTCGAGCGCGTCGTTGCGGTCGATGAGCCCCTGATCGATGAGGCTCTTGAGGCTCATCGTGAAATCCTGCATGCCGTCCCGGAACGACTTCTTGATGTGGTCGGCGAGGAGATGATCCTGCTCCTCGAGGACGTACTTCCTCACGAGGACATCGAAAAACATCACCTCGCAGATCGGCACCCGGCTGACCCCCTCGCGGATCGACTTCAACAGCTTCTGCGCGATGATCCCCTTCATGTTGAAGGCGATGGCGCTGCGGATCGAAGGATGCTCCTCCTGAGGGAAGAGATCGAGGATGCGGCCGATGCAGCTGGAGGCGCTGGCGGCATGGATCGTGCCGAAGACGAGATGCCCCGTCTCGGCGGCGTGGATCGCCGTTTTGAAGGTCTCCACGTCACGCAACTCGCCGACGAGAATGATGTCGGGATCCTCGCGGACCGCGTGCTTCATCCCGATCTCGAAGTTCTTGACGTCGGTGCCGATCTCGCGCTGGTTGATCAGGCACTTGTCCTCGGTGAACACGAACTCGATCGGATCCTCGAGGGTGAGGATGTGCTTGCGGTAGGTCTGGTTGATGTAGTTGAGCATCGAGCCGATCGTCGTGCTCTTGCCCGAGCCGGTGACACCCGCGAGGAGCACCATCCCCTGGTCGAGCACACACATCCTCTCGAGGCTCGGCGGGAGGAAGAGCCCCTTGAAGTCGGGGATCTTGTTGTTCACCCGGCGGGCGACCATTCCCAGCGACCCCTGCTGGTAGAGGAGATTGACTCGGAACCGCCAGCGGATGTCGTCGACGACGCAGGTGTGGGCGAAGTCGGCGCCGCCGTCGACGTCGAGGATCTTCTTCTGCCGGTCGTCGAGCATCGCGAAACAGAGCCGCTGCATCGTCTCGTCGTCGAGCTTGTCGTGCTTGAGCGGCTGGAGCGATCCCTTGACGCGCATGAACGGGGGCTGGCCGACCTTCAGATGGAGATCGCTCCCCTGCAACCGCACCAGCGCCTCGAACAGCCTGTCGATCTCGAGGCGGTCCTTCTTCTTCATCCCGCGGACGGGGGTGACTGGGGCGGCTTGCGGGGTGGTTTCGATCGTGGCCATGGCATGCCTGTCGAAGGGGTGAGGGGAAAAGGGAGAACTGCCCAGCGGCGGTGAATCGGCCCCCGACAGGGACCGTCCGGGGCATCGGCGCCGGCGGCCGCA
Source organism: Planctomycetia bacterium (assembly GCA_037147115.1). Classification (GTDB taxonomy): domain Bacteria; phylum Planctomycetota; class Planctomycetia; order Pirellulales; family UBA1268; genus QWOP01. Next base: position 6,078 of record JBAWVV010000201.1, read on the forward strand.
CTCCGTCAGGTGGGGGGCGGTCGGACGGTGATCCCCCGACGAACGAACAGTTCCTTGACCTCTCGAATCGTACACTGGCCGAAGTGGAAGATGCCAGCGGCCAGGGCTGCATCGGCCCCGCCGAGCGTAATCGCGTCGGCAAGGTGTTCGGGCCGGCCAGCGCCGCCACTGGCGACGACGGGAATGCCAACGGCGCGACTGACCGCGGCGGTGATCTCCAGGTCGTAGCCGTCGCGCGTCCCGTCGCGGTCCATGCACGTGAGCACGATCTCCCCTGCCCCGAGCCGCTCGACCTCCCGCGCCCAAGCCACAGCCTCGAGCCCGGTCGGCACCCGGCCCCCGCTGACGAACACCTCCCAAATCTCCCGGCCGTCCTTCATGACCCGTTTGGGGTCGATGTTGACGACCGTCGCACAGCTGCCGAGCCGGTCGGCGACGCGTGAAACGAGCTCCGGCGTGCGCACCGCGGCGGAATTGATGCTCACCTTCTCCGCGCCGGCCTGGATGAGCCGGCAGGCATCCTCGAGCGTGCGGATCCCGCCGCCGACGGTGAACGGCATGAAGACCGTCTCCGACACCCGACGGACCACATCGAGCATGATCGACCGTTCCTCGTGGCTGGCGGTGATGTCGAGAAACACCAGCTCATCGGCCCCCTCAGCCTCGTAGCGGGCAGCGACCGCGACCGGATCACCGGCATCGACGAGGTCGAGGAATCTCGTCCCCTTGACGACACGCCCCTTCTCGACGTCGAGGCAGGGAATGATCCGCTTGGCGAGCACGCATCAGCCTCCGGCAGAGTGGCCGATCCGTCCCTCGTCGGGGCTGGATGCGGTGGCGTAGAGACGGCGGGGGATCCGCCCGGCAAGGAACGCCTGCCGGCCAGCGTAACAGGCTGCCTGCATGGCCGCGGCCATCCGGACCGGATCGGTGGCGTGGGCGATGGCGGTATTCAAGAGGACACCATCGACGCCGAGCTCCATCGCCGCAGCGACGTCGCTGGCCGTGCCGACACCGGCATCGACGATGACCGGATAGTCGGGATCGTCCCCCTTGAGATACTCCAGGCAGATCCGCAGGGCATTGGGATTGAGAATCCCCTGGCCGGAGCCGATTGGGCTCCCGGCCGGCATCACGCTCGCCGCCCCGGCCTCCTTGAGACGGCGGGCAACAACGGGATCGTCGCTGGTGTAGACGAGGACCGCAAAGCCCTCGGCGACGAGCCGATGAGTGGCTTCGAGCGTGCCAATGGGGTCGGGGAGAAGCGTGCGCGTGTCACCGAGGACCTCGAGCTTCACCCACTCGCTGCCAGGATTGCCGAGATCCCGCAGGAGCTCGCGACCGAGCCGGGCGACGCGGACCGCCTCGTCGGCGGTGAAGCATCCGGCGGTGTTGGGAAGGATCGTGTAGCGCTGCGGATCGAGGTGATCGAGGATGTTCTCGCCGGCCGCGTTCACCAGCCGCTCGCGCCGCACGGCCACCGTCACGCAATCTGTCCCCGCCGCCTCGAGGCAGCGGGCCATCTCGGCGTAGGAGCGGTATTTGCCCGTGCCGACGACGAGGCGACTGGAGAGCGTGATCCCGCCGACGACGAGCGTCTCGGTGGTCGCAGCGGCAGGGGGCGTGG
>JBAWVV010000202.1:0-7688 GCA_037147115.1 Planctomycetia bacterium
TGACGAGTCGGTCATCGACATTTCCGCCTCGTCCATGCAGCGACGGGGGAGTTGGCTCGAAGGTCGGTTGCGCTTGGCCGTTTCACCTCTTGAAGGATGCATGATGCAGCGCGATGCACGCGACGACTGGCGGGAATACGCCGCCGGTTCGATTCCGAGCAAGGTCTCGACGCCACAGCTCGACAGGTTCCTGGCAGAGGTCCGGGGGCTCCCGGCAGCGCGTTCGCTGAAGCTGCTTGATGTGGGCTGCGGCACGGGGCGGCTCGGCAGACGGTTGTTTGACGAGGGATTCTCGGTGGTGGGTGTCGACATCAATCCCGAAGCCATCGAGGTTGCTCGGGAATTGGCCGTACCCGCCACGGAGTCAGGGCGCTCTCTGCGGTTTGAGCAAGCCGATGTTGCCACATCCACGGCGCTTCCGATCGACGGCGGGCCGTTCGATATCGTCGTCTGCCAACTCGTGGTTTCGATCATCGGCCATGCTGCCCAGCGGCTCAATCTCCTCCATCATGTCCGCGTCAACCTCCGGCCGGGCGGCTGGTTCTATCTCTCCGCCTCGGGTGTGTCGGACACGATCAACGCCTCGTACGCCCGCCTCTATGCCGACGACGCCGCTTTGACCGGCGAGGCCCACAGCTACTTCTCGCGCGACCACAAGGGCAAGGTCCTCTACACAACGCACCACTTCACGCCCGAAGAGCTCGTGGCGATGCTCGACGGCGCGGGCTTTGAGGAGGTTCGCCTCTCGACAGAACGGGAGGCGAGCAGCCGGAGGGCAGAGGAGGCAGCTTTTTTCCACTTCGTGACGTGCCGGCGCGGATGATCCCGAGCCCGACGGCCGCTGAAAGTTCGGAGAGAAATCCATCCCTGGCATTCCCCCGCCTGCTAGGCTGCCGCCACGCAGCGGTCGCCGTGCCTCTTGTCTGCCCGGGGGAAAAGTCATCCTCGACACCCGTCCCTCTTCTCCCTCTTGAGCAGCTCATGAAACGGCACCTGCCACGATTCCTTCAACTTGGCATGGTGGTCTGGCTGGGCTGCTTCGGCCATTTCGCGGCCGCCCAGGGAACGCGGATCGTCGCCGAGGGTTCCGAACCCCACCATCCGCGGCAGCCGCAGGTCGCGGTGGATGAGGCGGGAACGGTCCACATTGCCTACGGCCTTGGCGATACGGTGCTCTACCGCAGGGCCGACAGCAGCACCCTCGATTTCAGCGACGCCGTCACGCTCGAGTTAGCGCCGGTCATGTCGCTGGGAATGCGGCGTGGCCCCCGCGTCGCCGCGTCGGGGGGCGCCGTCTGCATCACGGCGATCGGTGGCCAGACGGGCAAGGGACGGGATGGTGACGTGTGGGCGGTGCGAACACGCGACGGTGGAGCCTCGTGGTCGGAGCCGGTCCGGGTCAACAGCGTCGAAGGCTCGGCCCGCGAGGGGCTGCATGGCATGGCAGCGGGGGAGAATGGGGCGATGTGCTGCGCGTGGCTCGATCTGCGCCATGGGGTCACCGAAATCATGGCGGCCACGTCGCACGACGGCGGTGCCACGTGGGCCCCCGATGTCCTCGTCTACCGCTCGCCGGAGAAGAATGTGTGCGAGTGCTGCCATCCCGCCGTGGCCTACGACAATGATGGCGATATCCACGTCCAATGGCGCAACTCTCTGGGGGGGAATCGGGACATGTTCGTCGCCCATTCCAGGGATGGGGGGCAATCGTTTGGCAGCGCCGAGAAACTCGGCCGGGGCACGTGGGCGTTGAACGCCTGCCCGATGGACGGCGGAGCGCTGGCCGTCGTTGGTGGGAAGCTGATGTCGGCGTGGCGGCGGGACCGCACCGTCTTCCTCGTCGATTCCCTCGGGGCGATCGAGCAACCGCTGGGCAGCGGCGAGCAACCGTGGTTGGCCGCCACGGTTCAGGGGCCGTATGTCGCCTGGGTCTCGTCGCGGGGCGGACGCTTGCAACTGCTGCGTCCAGGGGCCGATGCGACAGCGACACTCTCTGAAAAGGCGGCAGATCCGGTTCTCGCCGTGGGGCCCGGGGCCAAGCCCCCAGTCGTCGCCGTGTGGGAGGAAGCCGCCGGCGACGAGCGTCGGATTGTGTGTGAAGTCGTGACTGGGGATTGAAGCGGGTGCCTTCACGACCACCCGGCAAGTGACGAGGACTTCAGGAACGGTGCGTCGACGCCCCTTCGGTGGAGGTGGATCGGGTCGCAATTCCCCTTCACCGGCGTCGGGTCAACGGGGGGCCGTCGGGGAACAGCACCGGGCGAACGCCGACCCGGTTCGTGACCCCGCCTGAGGCCCCGACGCTGTGCCTCGACTGCAGACCGCTTCGGCATTTTTTCAGCGGCGGGCCGGGCGGACCTCTCCTGAGCTCTGGATGCCGGCCGGGACGGGTAACAAGCCTGGAAAAGCCAGTTCTGAAAAATCTTCGTCCGGTTTTGGGGGGAGCGTACGCCCTCTTGGTGGAGGCCCGGGCACCCACCCCCGATCCCTCTCCTCCAAACGGTCATGCGGCGCCCCGACGCGACGATTCTCCCTGCCCTGTCATGTCATGGAACAGAAAACTTCCGCCGAGGAGCCGATGAGATCCCTGCGAAATCCCCACGACGCCTTCGGCCACGACCCGATGGAGGCCGATGCGCGGAATGCGGCGGCTCTGGCGGCGGCTTCCGAGCAGGCCGAGCGGGAGCTCAAAGGGCATCCCCTGTACGGGGGCTTGGGCTTTTGTCGTGTCTTATGGCTGCGCAAAAAGCAGATCCTGTGGCAGCAGCACGGGATCGAATGGCTCTCCCCCGCCGATCGCAACCCGTGCGTCCTGTACGAGTAGCGGCGGTGAATCCTTCCTGGATCTCGCACGGGGGAATTCTCCGGGAAGCCGGGGAACGCGTCGACTGGGGTGAAGAATCGTCGCTGCGAATTGGGGCTGTGGATTCCGCAGCGAGGGATTAGGCTTAGGAGCTAAGCTAGCGATCCAGGCGACCGAGCGCGCCGTTTCCAGAAATCACTCACGGAGCGAAAACAGTTGCCAGAACTACGGCCGGTTGATCATCCGCAAGACCACGACATCGCGACGCCCGAGGACTACAGCGAGGCGATCAGGCGGGTCGTTCAGGATCGCCGCATGACCCGAGAGAAAACCGATAAGGTTCTCGTCGTCCTTCGCTCGTGGGTGAAGTTGCCCGGCAACGCCGGCACGACCCAGCAGATCGGGGCCTCGAGCAAGTATTCCCCGAGTCAGGTGCAGTTGATCATGGCGGGATTCGGAGGGCTGATCGCCGAGAAACTCACCGCGATCAATGGCTATTGCCACGGTGTCCACCCGAGTGGCGAGGCTTTCCCTTGGAGCACCACCGCCTTCGCGGCCAAACTGGATGGCGAGAAGAGCCCTGCGACCTGGACGATGCGACGAAACTTCATCGCCGGCATTCGGTTGCTGAATGGATGGCTGCCAAAGGAGAGCGAATCGAAGGCTGACTCCGAAGGGGCGGTGGCGTGAGCGACCACGGGTGACATCGACGTTCCGGCTGGCGTAAAGGTGGGGGGCGGCCGGCCGAGGGGCTTCTTTGATCGACACCGGGCTTTGTGATCGTGGGTCCGATGCGGGCCCCGGCGTGCCCTCGTGAGTTTCAGGGCCTTCGGCTCACGCCCCCTCGATTGCGAAGCCCTTCCGGCTCTCCCGGCCAAGGAAGCTGATAGCCTGCGGATCGCCGACGATGCGCCGTGTCGCCGGATCCCAGGAGATCTCCCGGCCGAGCCGCATGGCGATGTTGGAGAGATGGCAGATTTCCAGCATCCGGTTGTGCGACCAAACGTCGGAGATCGGCTGCTTCCTCGACCGCATCGCCGCGACGAAGTTGGCGGTGTGGTTCTCCGCGACCGGCCCTCCGTACACCTCCTCGATGGCATTCTCCGGCAGCGGCCGGTCCTTGAGTTCGTCGACCGGGGTGCCGGTGATCTTGCCCCGGTTGACGAAGAACCGCCCCTTCGTCCCCTCGAAGAGAATGCCGTTGTCGCCGGCACTGGTGATGATCATCTCCACGGCGTCCGGCATGGCAACGCGGATCGTGAACTCAGTGGCGGCGTTGTACTGGTCAAAAATCGTCGGGTGTCCGTCGCGGTACGGGACCGGCAGCGTGTATTCCACCGGAGTCACCAAGCTCGGCCCAGTGTCGGTCGCGCCGAGCGCCCAGCAGGCGATGTCGACGTGATGCGCGCCCCAGTCGGTGAGTTTGCCGCCGGAGTACTCGTGCCAGTTGCGGAAGGAGTAGTGGCAATTGCTGTAGAGAGGGACTCCACCGCCGTAGCCCTCGCGCATCTCCGGGAGGGCCCGGTAGGCAACGGCGGGGGCGGGGCCGAGCCAGGTGTCCCAATCGAGCCCGGCCGGCACCGCCGCCTCTGGGATCACCGGAGAGGGTTCCATGCCGTTGATGCCGCAGGTCACCTTCGTCACCTTGCCGATCCGTCCGTGGCGGACCAATGCCACCGCGAGGAGAAACCGGCCGTCCGACTCCGTGCGCTGCATCGTGCCCACCTGGAACACCCGTCCGGTCTCCTTGACGACCCGCTCGATGAGCTTCCCTTCGTCGATGGTGAGCGTCAGTGGCTTCTCGCAGTAGACGTCCTTGCCGGCCCGCATCGCCTCGACGGCGATCTTCGTGTGCCAGTGATCGGGGGTCGCGATCATGACCGCGTCGACATCTTTCCGGTCGAGGATCTTCCGGTAGTCGGCGTAGCCTTCGGGGGCGCGCCCCTGCCCCTTCGCGACGTTGGCGATGTTCGTGGCCAGCACACTCGTATCGACGTCGGCGAGCGCGGCGAAGTCGGCGAACTTCAGCGACTTCTCGGTGATCGACCATCCCTGGTTCCGCAGGCCGATCGTCGCGAACACCGGCCGGTCGTTTTGCGACTCGCGCCCCACAGCGCACCGCGCTGCCGGCAGCATCGCGGCCAAGGCGCCTGAAGCGGCAGCGTGGGAGAGAAACCGGCGTCGGGAGTGGCTCGATGGGGGCATGTCGGAAGGTCTCCAAATCGGGGAGCGAGGCGACGGCGATCGCGGCCGCACGAGGGCAGATCCTGGCAGGATAGGCCCCCCAGGCGACGCCCCGCAAGTCGCCTCGTTGGGGGGCAGTGCCATCGGGTAGGCTTAAAGGATATCCGCTTCCTCCGGGATGATGACTTATAATGGAACTTCATTCGCGTCGTGCCGGCAACGGCTTGTCGCTTGGGCAGCGCGGCTGTTGGAATCGCATGGTGACACCATGAACACCCCCCCCTCTTCGCATCCTGAGAGCGCGATCCTCCACCTCGGTCGGCACCTGCGGCTCGACGACAATCCGCTCCTCGCCTCGGCGCCCGCCACCCACCCGCGGCTCCTGCCGGTCTTCGCGCTCGATCCATCGATCCGGCGGGGCGTCCAGCAGGAGGCCTTCCTTCTCGCGGCGCTGGCCAACCTTCAGGCGTCGCTCCGCGAGCGCGGCTCCGATCTTCTCCTCCTGGCCGAGCCGCCCCCCGCCGCCGTCCGCGAGGTGTACGACTCCCCTCAGCGGATGATTGACGTTGCCGATCTGCCCTTCGACCCGCCGGCAATGCCCCGCACCTACACTCCGTTCCGCCAGAAGGTCGAGGCTGGAGGTGTCCGCTTCAGCCCTCCGATCACAGCGCCGGAGCGACTCCCTCCGCTCCCCGACGGTGTTATCTGCCCGACGATCGTCGTCCCCGATCTCCCACTGGTCGCAGCCGGGGGGGAGTCGGCCGGACAGGAGCACTGGCAGCGCTATCGCGCTCGGCGGTTGCCCGACAGCTACAAGCAGACGCGCAACGAGCTCCTCGGTTGGGACCTCTCGAGCAAGCTCTCCCTCTGGCTCGCCTGGGGCTGCCTCTCGCCGCGACGCCTCGCCGACGATCTCGCCCGCTACGAGGCGGAGCACGGGGCCAACGAGGGCACCTACTGGCTGTGGTTTGAGTTTCTCTGGCGGGATTTTTTCTCGTTGCGCGGCGACCATCGCGTGAGCGGCGCGTGGTCGGTCGACCCGGCCGATCCACGCTGGCTCATGCTCGCCGGTGCCCGGCTCGCTCATCCGCTGGTCGACGCCGGCTTCCGCGAGCTCAACGCGACCGGCTTCCTTGGCAACCGCATGCGGCAGATCGCCGCCAGCTTCTGCTGCCATGAGCTCGGCTGGCCGTGGGAGATCGGAGCGGCATACTTCGCCCACCAACTCATCGACCACGATCCCGCCTCGAACATCGGCAACTGGCGATACATCGCCGGGCAGGGAGCCGATCCCCGCGGCGGCCGACGATTCGACATTGAGAAGCAGCGGGAGATGTACGACCCCGCGGGGGCGTACGTCCGGTTTTGGGGAGCGCGGTGAGGGGGCACTTTTTCGTCAGCCCAAGTCCCGTTCATGGTTTGATCGGCTCATGTCCCAGGCTCCGGCGTTGTGCTGCCGCATGCCGCAGGCTGTCGATGGCGAACAGGACCAGAGCGCTCCAGACGATCGAAAACCCGACCAGACGCATCCGGTCGAACGGCTCACCGTAGATCAGCGCCCCGACGAGGAACTGGAGCGTCGGGCCGATGTACTGCAGCAGGCCGACCGTCGAGAGCGGGATCCGCCGCACGGCGACGGTGAAGCAGAGCAGCGGGGCGACCGTTGCCGGACCGGCCGCCGCCAAGAGCAGGTCGGTCGCGGCATCCTGGCTGCCGAATCCGCCCCGCTCGGCGGCGTGCTCCGTGGCGAGATAGCCGATCGCCGGCAGGAGGAGGAGCACGGTTTCGAGGGCCAGTGACGGCAGGGGGGCGAGCGTCCCCTTCTTCTTCACCAGCCCGTAGGCACTGAAGGTGGCGGCGAGATAGATCGCGATCCAGGGAAACTCGTGGTAGCCGGCGGCGATTCCTCCGACCCCCGCAGCCGCGATGCCGACGGCCACCCACTGCCCGGGCCGGAGTCGCTCCCCGAGCACCGTGACCCCAAGAAGGACACTTGCCAGGGGGGTGAGGTAATAGCCTAGGCTGCACTCGATCATCCGGCCGTGGGTCACGCCCCAGACGAAGCCGAGCCAGTTGGCACTCACAAGAACTGCCGCAGCGAGATGCCGCGCGAGCTCGCCTGGGCGCTTGAGCACCCCGCCGATCTGCCGCCATCCCCCCCACCACCACAAGAGCGGCACGAACGTCAGGCTCGACCAGATGACCCGATGGGCGACCAGTTGCAGGCTCGGGATCGCGTCGAGCTGCTTCCAATAGATCGGCAGCAGCCCCCACATGACGAAGGCCGCGATGCCGCACAGATGGCCGATGTCCACTCAAGCGGCCCTGGGGATCGAGAATGGGGAAAGCCAGCGGCTTTGCCGCGAAAGGCCGAGTGACTCTGGGCTCGGACGGCCTGGGGGAGTATGCCCGGTCCGGCCGGGTTGGTCCACGCGGGCGAAAAACCATCGTCCCCAGCTGCCCGTGGTAGACCCCAATTTTCAGGTGCGCTGATAAGGTGGAGGCCCGAGGGTGGGAGGCACCTTTTTGGAGCAGGCAGAGGCGCGGATGACCACGGGGCTGCCGGCGGCCAACACCATGGCCGAATCCCCTCTGGCCACCCTACGCTCCCTCCATCCAGCGGCAGCTCGCGCTGTCGCGCCCAAGCAGAGCCGTGCAGCAATAACGCCCCGAGGACCCGGCGGATGAACCAAGACCAAGA
>JBAWVV010000203.1:0-7682 GCA_037147115.1 Planctomycetia bacterium
GTGGAGGCCATAGGGGAGACGATCGAGGGGCGGGGCGGAGGAATCGGCGAATCTTAGGTTTTCGTCGCCGGGACTTCCATGGCGACGCCGCCGGAGGCAGATTCATTGTCTCCCCTCCCGCTCAGGTTTAGGATGGAGTGGTTTCGGTTTTTTCGAGTCCTTCACTGGTCTATTCATGCCCAAAAAGCACGATCTCCCGAAGCGACAAGCTGATCGCAAGATGCCCTGGGGAGGGTCGAATCTCGTCTGGTCAATGATCGCCGTGGGGGTCGCCGGACTGTTCGCGATGAGCCTCCTGACGACGACGCCAGAGCTTGAGCTCTCCTACAGCGACCTCGAAAAGCTCATCCGGGCCTCGGGGCAGCGGTCACCGGCCCCCACGGAAACCGCCCCCTCCCCGGCGCCTTCCTCCCCCGACGGCGAGGCGGACCCTGGGACTGGCGACACGCCCCCTTCCGGCACCGCGGGCGATCCGGCCGGCGTGATCGAGGTCATGGAGCGCCATCCGTTCGAAACCGGGCCGGAGGCCCGTCGCCCCATCCGCTATGGCGACCTCCAGGATGTTGTCATCGGGGCCTACAGCGTGTCGGGATCGGTCCGTCGGATCGACGGCCCGGCGTCGGGTGAGGGGATCGGAAGTGGGAGCCAGCGCCGGTATTTCCGCACCGCCAAGCTCCCCAGTGAAAACTCCGAGGGACGGCTGTCGCGGCTGCTGACGCAGTTCGGCGTTCCCTACCGCTACGAGGAGGCCCCCGGCCCGTGGAGGAGCTGGCTGCCGATGCTCTTCTTCACCGGCCTGTTGGCCCTCCTCTTCTTTACGATGATGAAGCGTCTGGGGGGGGCCGGCAGCCCGATGGCCTTCGGCCGCAGCCGTGGCAAACAATACGCCCAGGAGGATCTGGGGATCACGTTCGACGATGTGGCCGGGATCGACGAGGCGGTGGAGGAGCTGCGCGAGGTCGTCGAGTTCCTCCGCAACCCGGAGAAATACCAGGTCCTCGGTGGCCATATCCCCAAGGGTGTCCTCCTCGTCGGCCCCCCCGGCACCGGCAAGACGCTCCTGGCCAAGGCCATCGCGGGGGAGGCGGGGGTGCCGTTCTTTGGCCTCTCCGGCAGCGACTTCGTCGAGATGTTCGTCGGCGTCGGTGCGGCCCGTGTCCGCGATATGTTCCAACAGGCCGAGGCGAAGGCCCCCTGCATCATCTTCATCGACGAGCTCGACGCTCTCGGCAAGACCCGCGGCACGAGCGTTGTCGGCGGCCATGACGAGCGCGAGCAGACGCTCAATGCGCTGCTGGTCGAGATGGACGGCTTCGGGACCAACAGCGGCGTGATCGTGATGGCGGCGACCAACCGGCCCGAGACGCTCGATCCGGCCCTCCTCCGGCCGGGGCGCTTCGACCGCCACGTGCTCGTCGACCGCCCCGATGTCCGTGGCCGGGAGGAAATCCTCAAGGTCCACGTCGCCGGTGTGAAGCTCAATCCCACCGTCAACCTCCAGCAGGTCGCGCGGATCACCTCGGGCTTCTGTGGCGCTGATTTGGCCAATCTCGTCAACGAGGCAGCGCTCCTCGCGGCCCGCAACAACAAGACCTCCGTCGGCATGGAGGAGTTCAACGAGGGGGTCGAGCGGGTGACGGCCGGGCTCGAGAAGAAGAAGCGGGTCATCCACGAGGACGAGAAGCGCCGTGTCGCCTACCACGAGGCGGCCCACGCGCTGGTGGCCTTTTCGCTCCCCAACACCGATCCCGTTCACAAGGTCTCGATCATCCCCCGCGGCCTCGCCGCCCTCGGCTACACGATGCAACGCTCCGAGGATGACCGCTACCTCCTCACCCAAAGCGAGCTCGAGAGCCGGATCCAGGTGCTCCTCGGCGGGACGATCGCCGAGGAGATGGTCTACGCCGACGTCTCGACCGGGGCCCAAAACGACCTCGAACGGGCCAGCGAGATTGCCCGGGGAATGGTCATGGAATACGGGATGAGCCGGATGGGGCGGGTCAACTTCCGCGAGAGCAACCGCTCGCCATTCCTCGCCGGAGGCGGCGCGGATCTCCCTGCTGCCCGGTCGCACAGCGAGGAGACGGCCCGCGAGATCGATCAGGAGGTGCGGCGGATCATCGATCAGTCGATCGAGAAAGTCCGGCGGGTGCTTGAGTCGCGGCGGGCGGCCCTCGAGGCGATCACTCGTCAGCTCATCGAGACGGAGGTGATCGACGGAAACCAACTGCGGGCGCTGATCGAGGCCTCCGTCGACACGCCCCTCCTCGTGCCCGGCACCGATACCGAGCGCCGCCCTAGCCGTATCGAAGCCAGCCGTATCGAAGCCAGCCGTATCGAAGCCAGCCGTATCGAAGCCAGCCGGATAGATCCCGACACGGCCGCTCCGGGCGAATCAGCCAAGGGCTGACGCCGACAGGGCTCCCTGTCGCCACGACCGTCACCCTCCGCACGCCCGACCGGCGACTGCACACCGCTCCTCCGCCCGGCCGATGCAACTCCCGGCGCGGCGTCGCCGGGGGACTCGACAGTCGCACCCCCGCTCGCCTCGCCGTCGGAGGGCGGCCCGCCGGAGTGCCGCCGATCGAGCCCGGAACGGCATCATGTGGAAAAGCGTGTCCCTTGCGGCGGGGGTTTTCTCCTGCCTGGTCGGCGCCGAGTTACTCGTCATCGATTCGGCTTCGGTCAAACCCATCAACGGCTCTGGTGAGGTCCGCGTGATCACGGCCCCCGACTGGGCGCCGTGGGCGCTGATCTCCGCCGGCGCGGTGACGCTTCTCCACTTCGGCACCGGAGCGGGAAGTGGAGCCGGCCGCGCCGCCGGGGCACCCAAGCCCAGCCTCGGGAAGTATCACCCCGACTGAGCATGGCCGAAGTCTGCCGGAGTAGCGCCGGCCGAGGATCAGGACAACGGAGCGTCATCGCCGATCTCGGCGATGATCCGCGTCATCGTGTTGGGGTGAACACCGAGGAGTTTGGCGGCCCGCGACTTGTGGCCGCGGGTCATCTCGAGGGCCTGCTTCACGGCGCACTTCCGGAGCATGTTGAGATCGACGAAGGGGAGCTTGCCGTCGGCCGAGAGCAACTCCTCGGGCTCCTCGACGACCGCCGCGAGAGGTCGAGAACGCGGGGGGAGTTGGGGATCCATCTGGAGCACGTAGGCCTGCTCGATGACATGCGAGAGCTGGCGGACATTCCCCGGCCAATCGAACGCGGAAAACTCCTTGAGCGTCTCCGCGGAGGGCTGCCACATCTCCATCCGATAGCTGCGGGCGTATTGCCGGGCGAAAAAATCGACGAACTCGGGGATGTCCTCGGGGCGCTCCCGGAGGGAAGGGATCCGCAGTTCGATCATGTTGAGGCGGAAGTAGAGATCCTCCCGAAACGTCCCCTTCATCACCTCGGTCTGGAGGTCGCGGTTGGTGGCGGCGACGACCTGGACGTCGATCGGCACCGGCTGGGTCGCTCCGACAGGATGGACCTCGCGCTGCTGGAGGACGCGGAGGAGCTTCGTCTGGAGATCGGCCGGCATCTCGCCGATCTCGTCGAGAAACACCACGCCCCCCTCGGCGGCGCGGAAGATGCCGATCGCCTTCCCGTCGGCCCCGGTGAAGGCCCCCTTCTCATGGCCGAACAGCTGGCTTTCCGCCAGCGTCGCCGACAGGGCGCCGCAGTTGACCGGCACAAACGGCCTCGTAGCACGCGGCCCGCTGCGGTGGAGGAGGCGGGCGAGGATCTCCTTGCCGCAGCCGGTCTCGCCGAGGATCAGGACCGTGCAGCCGACCTCGGCCGCCCGTTCGATCGAGCGGGCCACCCGGGCCATCGCCGGATTGCGCCCCAGCACCCATTCCGGTCGCTGCAGCTCCTCCCCGCCGTCGGACTTCCCGTCGCGCGGCGAACCGGACTTCCCGGCTGCGCTCTTCTTGGCCATGGGGGCGGCCACCCCCTTCCCGGAGGCGATCGTCATCGGCGCGGCTGTCGACGCACCGACTCCGAGCCCGAGCCCGCGGTCAATGGAAGCGTTTGATTGTGGGGGATTGTCGTCCATGCGTATGCACCACCGGAGTGAGTCCGGCAGCCCAACCCCATCCCATGAAACCTTGCCGCTTCCATGGGCTCCTGGAATCTTCTCCGCCATTGGAGCCGTTCGGGCCCAGGTACGCAAGCTTTTCTGTCCCGGAAGCGGATCGAAAACAGCCCCGTCCGGGCGATTGCCCCGTTGCCGTGGTTTCCGCACAGCTGTGGGGCCATTCCCACCGGCGGTGGACCTGGGGCGTTCCTCTTCCCAACCCACTCCGGCGTCAGCGTCGCGGGGGCTCGGACTGCTCTTGGGGCGCGGCAGAGAAGAGGAGAAGGTGCTGCCAAGGGAGCTTGTCAAACTCGCTGGCGACACGAAATCCAGCCGGCTCGAGCTCCGAGCGGACCTGGGCCTTGGTCATCTTGTGGAGCGGTTTGATCGGAACCTCCGGATCCTCCCCGCGGAACTCCACCAGCGCGAGCTTCCCTGCCGGCGAGAGGCTCTCGCCGATCCGGGCGAGCATCGCCTCGGGGTGGGAAAACTCGTGGTAGACGTCGACACACAGCACGAGATCGATCTCGCCGGCGGGGAGGCGGGGATCGATCGGTGAGCCGAGGATCAGTCGGATGTTGGCGAGCCCCTCCTGGGCCGCGCGCCAGGAGAGCATGCGGAGCATTTCCGGCTGGATGTCGACCGCGTACACCAGCCCCTCGGGGCCGACCATCCGCGCGAGTTCCAGCGTGTAAAAGCCGTTGCCGGCCCCCATGTCGCAGACGGTCTGCCCGGGCTCGACGCCGAGGGCATCGAGCATCATCCGGCAATCTTCCTCGCGCTGCCGGCTCTCCCGGACCAGCCACGGGGCACCGGTGTAGTGCATCGTCTGGGCGATCTCGCGCCCCATGTGGAAGGGCAAGGCGGGGGGGATGCGGAGCTTGCGGTTGAGCTTCGTGTCGATCGGCAACGGGCGCACCCGCGACGACGGCGGCTTGACGCGTCCCTTCGCCTCCGGCCGGTCTTCCCCTTCTTCCGGCTTTTCCCCGGTCGGATCGTCGAATCCGTCTTCCATCGGCTCCCCGGGGTCGGCCGCGTCGAACGGGTCCTCCTCGAGAGAATCGGTGTCGGCCGGGGCTTCCTCCACGGCGGGCGCGGCGATCTGCCAGGCGGCCCCTGTCTGTGGCACTAGGCCAGAGAGCAGGGCAACGATCCCCAGGCCGAGCAGGGCCAACGGGCTGGGATCGCGACGAACGGTGTGCGGGCGTGCCATGGCCGAAGTATACGGTCCGGCCGGCAAACCGACGGAGGCTGTCAGGCCGCCCGGGCGATTCGGGAGCTGTCGCAAAACGCCCCGTTCGGGAAACTGGCGATCGTGATCCCACGTTCCCCGGCGAAGCCGAAGAGCCGATCGCCGTCGACAAGAATCGTCTTCTCCGCCTCAATCGCCAGAACGCGGGCTCCGGCGGCCGCCAGCGACTCGAGCGTCCCGATGCCCACCGTCGGCATGTCGAACCGCAGATCCTGCTGCGGCTTGGCGACCTTCACCACCACCAGGCCACCGGACGGGCAGAGCCTCCCCGCACGGCGGATGCACTCGTCGGTTCCCTCGATCGCCTCCAGGGCGATCGGCGCCCGGTTGCGAACAACGACCGTCTGGCCGATGTCGTGGGCGCCGAGCTCCTTGGCCAGCCGCCAGCCGAACGACACATCGGCCATTTCCGTCGCTGAGAGGGGGCGCCCCGCGAGGGTGCCGGGGATGGCAAGGAGCTCCGGGGCAAAGTCGGTGGCGGGGCAGATCCGCACCCCGGCGGCATCGAACGTCGCCGCGATCAGACCAAGGAGTGAGTCGTCCCGGTTGTCGCGGCGCCGGGAGATGAAGTGGGGCCAGAAGATCTTCAGCGCCATCCAGTCGGGGAGGTGGTGACGCCACGCCCCCCGGGCGAAGAGCTTCACCTTGTGCACTTTCCCCGCCATCGTCGCCCGTCTCACACCATGCCGGCAGAAGAAGGCAATCGCCCCGCCGAGCTGCGCCAGCCCCACCGTCCCGTGGATGTCGGCCAGCGCCCGGAGATCGGCATCGGCATGCCCGCGGACCTCGAGGATTGCCGTCCGGCCCCCATGGCGGCGCACCGCTTCGGCCACCATCACCGGATAGCGCCCCCAGCCGGCCACAATGCCGACGGTCTCACCGCGGAGATCGAGGTGGTCGACGGCGGCGGATGACGGCGGACAAGGCTGATCGTTTTGCATGGCGAAGGGGTGTGGCAGGACGGAATACAGAACCCGACGGCAGGATCGCTCACGCGGCGCGCGTCGTCTCCAAGCCGCGGTCCCCCTCGAGCGTGGCGACGCGCGCGGCGAGGTTTTTGAGGGTCTTGCGCATCTCGGGGAGCTTGCTCATCGTCGCCAGTTGCAGCTTGCGGTCGCGGAGCTCGATTGCCGGCTCGCCGAGCACCGTGATCCCGGCGGGGATGTCGCTCGAGACCCCTGACCGCGCTCCGAGGATCGCCCGGTCACCGATGTGGACATGATCGCGCACCCCCACCTGCCCGGCCATGACGACGAACTCGCCGGTTGTCGTGCTCCCCGCCACGCCGACCTGCGAGCAGATCATGGCGTGCCGGCCGATCCGGCAGTTGTGGGCGATCATCACGAGGTTGTCGATCTTCGTCCCGGAGCCGATCCCCGTCAGGCCGTAGGTCCCCCGATCGATCGTTGTATTGGCACCGATCTCGACATCGTCACCGAGCTCCACCCAGCCGAGCTGCGCGGAGAGGACGTGGCCAGCAGGCCCCGACTTGTAGCCGAATCCATGGGCGCCGAGCACGGCCCCGGCATGGACGATGCATCGCTCCCCGACGCGCGTCCCGTCGTAGAGCACAGCATTCGGGAAGATCTCGCTCCCCGCGCCGATCCGGCAGCCGGCGCCGATTCTGGCGCCCGAGTGGATCGTGCAGCCGGCGGCGATCTCGGCATCAGGGCCCACGGTCGCAAACGCGTGAACATCGGCCCCGGCGGCGATCCGAGCCATTGGATCGACCGCCGCCTGTGGGCTGACGCCCACGCGGGCGGCGCTCCGAGCTGGCCGGAAGTGGAGGATTGTGGCGGCAAACGCCGCATGGACATCAGCCACCTCGAGCGAGGGGCGATCGAGCGGGCCACTGCCCAGCGGCACGATCACGGCGCCAGCCCGGCTCTTGGCCAAAAGTGGGAGCTTGTCGATCGAATCAACGAGCGTGATCTCGTCGGGGCCAGCGGTGTCGAGGGTTGCGGCCCCCGAGACCACGCAGGCTCCCGCGTTGACGGCAGCGGCGGCCAACGTCCGGGCCAGAGTGTCGAGTGTGATCGGCATCGGCAGGCCTCCCTCGGTCTTCCCCGCCCGGCGCACCGGTGGCGGGGCGGAGAGGGCGGGAAGATAGGGAGTTTCAAGCCGCTGCCGCAAGACGGATTCGGGGGGCGGAGATGGTCTTCTTCGTGAATGGCCTGTGGGTGATCCGTCGGCGGGGCCGGCAAAAGTTTCGTCGTTCCTCGGAGGAACCTCGTCACTCCTCAAGCGTTCGCCGATCCCCGCCTCGCCTACGCGCTGGCATACGTAGGCACGCGGCTTGGCGGTTCAGCGAGGGGTCGCCCGTGCCCCGAGAGCCGGTCTTGCCGGCAAGCGCAGGATAGG
>JBAWVV010000204.1:0-7678 GCA_037147115.1 Planctomycetia bacterium
TTCAAGAGCCGTTCACCCAATCCGCTAGGCGGAAGGCGACTACTTCAACACAACGGAAAAGATACGGGTCCAACGAGAAGCGATGGCGATCCTTTTGTCGCTCCCTCACAGGGCCGACGAACAAGGCATCAGGGCCGACTTCAGGCCCTTCGACCATTAATCGTGGAGGATCCTATTCCCCCCTCTAAAAAAGCGTCAACCCCACCATCTGTGGGAATCGCTTCCCACCCCGTCCCTCTTTTCCAACGAGACGCCGTAAACATCGATCTTTCACCTGTTTCTGCCCGTGATCCTGCGTTGCCACCTGGCATGATGATCGACTTTCCAGGGCTTGAAGTAGCCCACGAAGCTCCTGAATGTCCACGACCAAGGCTTCACAAAAAGATCCGGGCCGGGCACCTTGCGATGCCCGGCCCGGTCGTCGAAGAGTCCAAGCAGTGGCAAAAGGTCAGGGCTGACTTTTGCCACGAAGCGTTGAAAGAAGTCGTTCAGCCGGTCGTTGTCAGCCGGAGCCGCCGCGTGCGCCGCTCGAGGAGCCCGAGCGAGCCAGTCAGCAGGGCCAAGACGCTGCCGAAGGAAGTGGGATCGATCTCGGGGACGGCCGTGAAGAAGGTCCCCATTGATCCACCCGCATTGCCCGCACCCGCGTTCGGGGTGTTGAGGCTCGTGTGGAGGTTGTAGTACGCCTGGCCGGTGCTCAGAAACGTCACGAAGTTGTCGAAGGCGGTGTTGGCATTGCCGCCTTGCGCGGTCACGAAGCCCGCCGAAAGACTTGCCGGGGTGTACGTGGTGGGGCCGAACGTGGCGGGAGCGGCGCTGGGACCGGTGGAACTGGGGCTTCCGGAGAAGTTCAACGCGACCGTCCAGTTGGCTCCACTGGGAAACACGTACGGGCTTGCCGTCGCCTGGGCATGGATGTGCGACGCGCTGACGTTGTTGTTGAGCCCCTGGTACGTCGATTGAAACACGAGCGTGCGGGCCACCGTGTCAATGTCGATCGTCGCCGAACCAGACCCCGTCGGCGTGGGCGACGTTGCCTGGGCCACCAGCGTGCCCCGCAGATTAATAGTTGCCGCCGTGGCGACCGGGCTTGCCGCCAGCAACCCAATCGACGCCATGGCGATCGCCACAACAGAACCTCGAACGTGTGATCTCATTTGATGCTCCGATAAAAAGTGGGTGAAAACCAGAAAACGGCCCCTTCAACAGCCGTCCACCGATCCGCCTGGCGGAAGGCGACTGCTTGAAATGGCCACGGGGAGAAACCGGGACCAGCGAGGAGCGATGGCAATCCTTTTGTCGCTCTCTCATAGGGCCGACGAACAAGGCTTCAGGGCTGTCTCAGTCCCTCTGCACTCATTCGGGGGGGGATTCTCGCGACCCCCTCGGAAAAACGTCAACCCCACCTTAAGAAGGGATTGTCTTCCCCCCCGTCCTTCTCCAGTTCTTCTTTGGAGACGACGCCGTGAACGTCGATCTTTCGCCTGTTTCTGGACTCCGCCACACGTTGCAAACGAGCCCTCCAAACAAGCTGACAACGCCGTAATCCACGGCTGGAGGGTACGGACGGCACCGTTGTCGAGCGCTGCCAGTCGCCATGCAGGTCCCGAGGGCGTCCAAGCCGCGATGCCCTTCAGGCGAGGATGTCGCGCACGACCGTGCCGGAGACGTCGGTGAGCCGGTAGTCGCGGCCGGCGTGGCGGTAGGTGAGCCGCTCGTGGTCGAGGCCGAGGAGGTGGAGAATCGTGGCGTGGAGATCGTGAACATGAACGCGGTTCTCGATCGCGTCCCAGCCGAAGTCATCGGTCGCCCCGTGGATCAATCCCCCCTTCACCCCTCCGCCGGCGAGCCACATCGTGAAGCCGTAGGGATGATGGTCGCGGCCGTCGGCATTCCCCTCGCGCGCGGGCGTTCGGCCAAACTCTCCCCCCCAGATCACGAGCGTCTCCTCGAGGAGCCCGCGGGCCGCGAGATCGGCCAGGAGCCCGGCGACGGGAAGATCGGTTGCCAGCGCGTTTTTCTCATGCCCCCCCTTGAGATCGGAATGCTGATCCCAGGGTTGGAAGCCACCGGTCGTGTGGTAGAGCTGCACGAACCGGACGCCGCGCTCGACCAGCCGCCGGGCGAGGAGACACTGCCGGCCGAACGTGGCGGTGGCCGGCTCGTCGAGGCCGTAGAGGCGCTGCGTGGCGGGGGTCTCGCCGGCGAGCTCGAAGGCTTCCGGGGCTTCGAATTGCATTCGATACGCCAGCTCAAAGGCGGCGATCCGCGCCGCCAGCCGGCTGTCGTCGGCCCGGCTCGCCCGATGGAGCTCGTTGAAGCGGGCGAGCGCATCGAGATCGCGCCGCTGCTGGGCCGAGCTGATGCGGGCGTTGGCGAGATTGCGGATCGGCGCCTCGAGATCAGACACAAACGTCCCCTGATGGGCCGCCGGAAGAAAGCTCGCCCCGTACTGCCGCGCCCCCTCGATGAGCGGCCCCGGCCCGATCGCCATGAAGCCGGGGAGATTTTCATTTTCCGATCCCAGGCCATAGGTCACCCAGCTTCCCAGGCTCGGCCGGGAGAAGACCCGCTCGCCGGTATTCATCAACAGGCAGCCCCCCGGATGATTCGGGTCGTCGGTGACCATCGAACGGATCACGCAGAGGCGATCAACCTGCCGGGCGGTGTGGGGAAAGAGCGTGCTGACGTCGATCCCGGATTGACCATGGCGGGCAAACTTCCAGGGGGAAGCCAGGAGCGTGCGCTGCTGGCCGAGATAGGCCTTCGGCGCGGGCTTGCCGTCGTCGGCCGTCAGCCGTGGCTTCGGATCGAAGGTGTCGACCTGCGACGGTCCCCCTGGCATGAAGAGGAAGATCACCCGCTTGGCGCGCGGCGTGAAATGGGGCGGGCGCGGCGCGAGCGGATTGGCCCCGGCCTCCGTGGCGAGCGCACTTCCCCCCTGGAGCAGCGCCGCCAGCGCCAGGCCGCCAAAGCCGGCGCCGGTGCGGCGGAGAAGATCGCGGCGCGTCGAGTCACTCGGCTGCTCAGTCGACATGGATCAGCTCATTGCTGCAGAGGAGGAGATGGCACAGCCGGGCCCAGCCATCGCTCCCCGACTCGGCGAGGAACGTCCTGGCCAGCTCCCTTTCTTCGTCGCTCGGCAACCGACCGAAGAGGAGCCCGTGGAGCCGTTCGAGCCTCACCCCGGGATCTTCCTCCTCGCTCTCGCGGGCGATCCGCGTCGCGAGGGCGTCGGCTGAGTCGAGCATGAACGGATCGTTGAGGAGGAACAGGGCTTGGGGGGCGACGGTTGAGGCTTTCCGCGCCTCGACAACCGCGCCACAGTCGGCCCCATCAAACAGCGCGCCGAAGCCGGTCGTTTTGGCGCCGGTCCGGGTCGCCATCAGATAGAGGCTCCGCCGCGGTGTCATGAGATCCGTGAACGCCGGGCCCCCTGGCGTGGCGTCGAGCCGGCCGGAGACGGCCAGGCAGGTATCGCGGATCGCCTCCGCCTCCAGCCGCTGCCGGGGCATTCGGGCGAGGAGCCGGTTGCCGGGGTCGGCGGCGAGCGTGGCCGCATCGGCCCGGCTCCCCTGCCGGTAGGTGCTCGAGCGCATCATCAGCCGGTGCATGGCCTTTATCGACCAGCCCGATTCAACAAATCGGCTGGCGAGATGATCGAGGAGCGCCGGATGGCTCGGCGGCTCCCCCCGGAGGCCAAAGCCCCCCTCAACCGGGACGATGCCGGCACCAAAGTGATGCTGCCAGAGCCGATTGACCATGACCCGCGCCGTGAGCGGATGGGAGGGGCTCGCGAGCCAGGCCGCCAGCTCGCGCCGGCCACTCCCCGCGCCGATCGGCGTCGGCTCGCCAGCAACGAGCACCCGCGGAAACCCGCGCGCCACGACATGGCCTCGGTTGGCGGGATTCCCCCGGATGAACACCGCCGCATCCTGAAAGCCCTCGTGCCGCGTGCCAGGCACGCCGCCATCCTGAACGACCACGCCGCGGGGAATCTCCACCGCGGGCTTCTGTTGCAGGCTTGTCTGTTCGGTGCTGAGGCTGTCGAGGCGCTTTCTCGCGACATCGTCGAGCCAAGCATCCCGATCGTCAGCAGAGCGGGCAAACGGGCTTTGCGATCCGGTGAGAAAATCGAAGGTCGCGGCGCCGGTGGAGTCCACGGCAACGGCGGATCCTTCGAGCCAGCGAGCGCGGATCTCCGCCTCGATCCGCTCGCGCGTCGCCTCGTCGAGCGGACCGGCGACGGCGCGCAGCTCGGCCACGTCGCCGCGGAAACTCGGGCCCGCCCCCGAGCCGGCCCCACCGATCCGCAGGGCGCGGATGTCGGCGGCTTTCGACACCGACGCGATGGCGGTGCTCGATCCCGCCAGCTCGCCATGGCGAAAGAGCTTCGTGCCACCGGGGCCCCAGGTGAGCGTGACGAGCTGAAAGCCCTGTGGTTCTGCGACCGGGCCGACGACGATGTCGCCGTTGCCACCTCCGCGGCGGAGGATGGCATGCAGAGCCCCTGACTTCTCGGCAATCAGCCCGACGCCATGCTGCCCGGTGGCGGCATCCTCCCAGCCAACGAGACGCTGCCCCGGCTCGCCGTCGTCGGCCGGGCGGAAAAGAACGGTCATCGCGCCGACCGCCGGCACCTCTCGGCCCGCCGCGAGCAGCGCGCTGCCATCGAAGCGCACCACCGGCTGCTCCCGGCCGCCGATGATCGCCCTGCCGACGCTCGGCCCGGCGGAATCTGGGACCAGAATCGCGTCGTCGGCCAGCCCGTCCCGGTCGGGCCACCTGACAACTCTCCCGACCGGATCGACAACGATCCCAGGATCATCGGCGCGGAAACAGAACAGCTCGTCCGCGGGGCTCGCCCTGTGGGCCGGATCGCTGCGCTGGGCCTCGCGCCTGGCGGTCTCGGCAGCCAGTTGCGCGGCGAGAGCGGCCACAAGCTGCACCGCCTCCGCTCGCTCGGTTGCGGCCGCAATCGCTGCAAAAGGGTGTGGCGGGGCGTCGAGAAGGGCGAGCCAGCGAACCAGCAGCGCCTCGTCGAGCTGCCGCGTGGCGGCCATTGCGGCGGCCGGCAACGGCTCGCCGGCGCCAGCCGTATGGTGCAGCTCCCAGGCGGCTAGGCAATAGCGGGCCGAGTCCGCCGCCACGATCGCTTCGAGTGCCCGCCGGTGTTCTCTGTCGCGGGCGGTGCTCACAAGCGCGGCAAGCTCCTCGAGCCGGGTCCGATCGGCGGCAGCCCCGGCTTCGAGCGCCGCCACCTCGGTGGCCGGCAGGAGCGGCACGCGGATCAGCGGCGTGTTCCCCTTCACCGGCCCCGGGATCACGCGGGTACTGAAGAAAATCCCGGCGAGGGCGTGGTAGTCGTCGGTCGAAATCGGATCGAACTTGTGGTCGTGGCAGCGGGCGCAGGCCAGGGAGAGGCCGAGGAACACTCGGCTGACGACGTCGATCTGATCGTTGACGCAGTCGGCGATCATCCGCTCCTTGTCGACATCCCCCGGCACGAAGTCGGCGATCGCGAGGAACCCGGTCGCCACGAGTCCGTCGGCATCGATCCGGGCAGGATCATCCGGCTGGAGGAGATCGCCAGCGATCTGCTGGCTGAGGAAATCGGTATAGGGAAGATCGCGGTTGAAGGCGTCGACCACCCAGTCGCGGTAGCGCCAGGCCTCGCGAAAATCGCTCTCGGGGGGCAATTGGATGAGATCGCGGGCATCGGCATAGCGGACAACGTCGAGCCAGTGCCTTCCCCAGCGCTCGCCATACCGCGGCGAGGCGAGGAGCCGATCGATCACCGTCTCAAACGCCTCGGGCGACTCGTCGGCAAGAAAGGCTGCCGTCTCCTCGGGGGTTGGCGGGAGGCCAATGAGATCAAACGTCGCTCGGCGGAGGAGCGTGCGTTTGTCGGCAGGCTCGCACGGGCTCAAGCCCGCTGTCTCGAGGCCGGCGAGGATGAAGCGGTCGATCGCTCCCCGCGGCCAGGATTCGTCGGCCACCCCCGGCGGCTCTCCGTCGCGCACCGGTTGGAAAGCCCAGTGGGCCCGGTCGACTTCCGTGATCCTCCGCGCCGTGGGCCGCCCGTTGGCGGGGCCGACGGGAGCCTCCCCATCTGGCCACACGGCGCCCTGCGTCACCCATGCGTTGAGGCTGGCGATCTCCGCCGCCGAGAGCTTCCCATCCGGGGGCATCTGCACCCGATCATCGGCATACCCCACCGCTGCGATCAGCAGGCTCTCCTCCGGCTTGCCCGGCACGATCGCTGGCCCGCTGTCACCCCCGGCCAGCAGCCCGGCCGCCGACGCCAGCGACAGGCCCCCCTTCGCTAGGCCCTCGTCGTGGCATTTTCCACAGCGGCTGGAGAGGAGGAGCCGGATCGCGGTCGGGGACGCATCGACGCCCGCTTCTTCCGCTAACGCGGCGCGCCCGGCCCCGGCCACGAGGGTGGCGACGAGCAGGATGATTCGCAGGAGAGGGGATCGAACCATCGAGTGGTCCTGGCGAGCGGAAGGAGAGCTGCCCCTTCGGTGTCGGTCAGATGTGGCATTCCCCAAACAATCAAAAAATATTCTATCCTCCGGGGGGAATGGCAGCCTCCGGTGGATCAACGAACCATGTCACGCATGCAGAACCCGGCCCGGCCCTGGCCTGTGGCCCTGGCCCTCGTGCTTACGGTGGCTGCCGCGGCCATGGCGGCCCTCTGGGCCCAATCCCCTCCGCCGGCCGCGGCGGTCGAGCCCCACGCCTTCGTTCATCCGGGGGGCGTCGTCGGTCAAGCCGAGCTCGACTTCGTCAGGGCGCAGCTCGCCGCGGGGGAGGAGCCGTGGGCCACGGCCCTGAAGAAGCTTCGTGACGTGGCGATCGAGGGGCGCTTCGCGTCGGCACCGTCCGGCGAAGCGGACCAGAAAGAGCACGCCCGACAGGCGTATGCCAACGCGCTGGTCTGGGCGACCACCGACGACGAGCCGGCGGCCCGACGGGCGATCGCGATTCTGAATGTGTGGGGGAAGACGTTTGCTGGCTACGAGCCGGCGGAGGGGCAGAATCTCCTTGTCGCCGGCTGGATCGGCGCGCTGCTCGGACCGGCGGCCGAGCTTCTCCGCGATCACCCCGACTGGAAGCCGGTCGACCGGGCGCGGATGAAGCGAATGTTCACCACAGCCTTCGTGCCGGCGCTTGAGCAAATGAGCCCGTGGAATGGCAATGTCGATCTCACCCAGATCGACGCCCTGATGAACATCGCCGTCTTCTGTGAAGACCAGCGGCTCCTCGCGCTCGGGGTCGAGCGTCTGCGCCGTCGCAGCCCCGCCTACGTTCACCTCACGACCGACGCGGAGGCCGCGCGGGCGATCGCCGGAGACGGCGGCGACGTGGCGGCCTTCTGGAGCCGGCCGGCGACCTGGCCCGACGGCCTCACCCAGGAATCGTGCCGCGACAACGGCCATCATGCCCAATACGCCCTCGCGTCGGCCCTTCATGCCGCCGAGGTCGGCTGGCACCAGGGGATCGATGTCTACGGCGAGCAGCGCGAGCGCTTTGTCGCGGCGCTCGAATTGCTCGCCCACCAGCTCCTCGAGCGCTCGATGCTCGGGTGCTGCGGCCCCGATCGGGACATCGCGACTGGCGATCTCTACGACACCTTCGCGGTCGGCTACCACCACTACCATCACCGCCTGGG